>JADGNQ010000319.1 GCA_017883385.1 Candidatus Sulfotelmatobacter sp. | reverse complement strand
CTGACTACTTACCGGGGGAGAGGTTATTTAGCTTGGGGCCTATTTACCGGGGGAAACTACGCCGCTGTTCCTTACCACAGCGGATACAACCTGGGGCCAGTTTTTCGCACTTGCAAGCACGCACCCACCACAAAACTCTCGGGTGAGCACCCGGGGCGTGATCGAAAGCACGCCTCCAAAGCAAGAACTTGCTCGTCACGCTCGCCAACGATGCTCTGTTGGGGGCTTACGCTATTCAGTTTGAAAACTTGTGAGAGATTCTGCGGCGTGTCCGCCATCCTCGCATATGCGCTCAATCACTCTTTTGTGTGACCCTCCTCACATGAGCATGCTCAAACCAAGATGCTCCGGCGCGTAGCACTGTCCAGAAACCGGCATGAAAAAGATCACTCCCCATAAGTCGGCCAGTGTAGATCTTTCTCGGTGTTCCTGCTCCCAAGCACGGCCACTTGCCCGTAAAACGCCCTACTGTCGATGTGCCGGCAGCCATGACCCTGAAGTCGTGAGGATCGAAGCGGTTGCGCCGATCGAAGCAGATTAGTCGTGTCAAACGCCGCAGCGTCCGCGAATACGCACTCGATTCTGGAGCACTCGGCTCGGTAGTTGCCTGCGCCCGCCAGCCTCATTTGATCGCATCGGTGCTTTTTGCCCGGCAAGACGTGAAGTTCGCCGATGTCGCGTTGTGGGAGGTGAGGTGGGGTGGGGGAGGGAGCGCTTCCCGAGATATGACCTTCGACTGAAAATTCATTCTTTCTCTTGGGGGTGCGCACAGACTCCGCGGTCGTGAGAATGGAGGGGTCGGAGATTCCGCAGCACTTTCAGGGTGGTGCAGGAAGATTCCGCACATCTTGAGCGGCTTTTGGTGGGATTCCGCACTTTGAGGGCGGGGTAAGTTGCTGGACAACTTCGGAAGGCGCGGACTCGCCGATCAGCTGTTGCTCAGGACGCATGGCAGTTTCCCCCATCTTAAGACTAAGGTATGTCAACCGATGGGATTGCTACCGATCCAGGAGTTATAGCCTGGAGGAGGTCGACAAGCAGTTCCTATGAGAACGCGCCGTTTGTTAACAGCATTGCAATACCAGACATTTACAGTAAACTGCAGAGCAATAAAGTTCTTCATCGGAGGGAAAGCATATGTCGCTGACCAAGCGTGCAACTGCGGAATTCTTCGGAACATTTTGGCTGGTCTTTGGCGGTTGCGGAAGCGCGGTGCTTGCAGCGGCGTTTCCGAACCTGGGAATAGGCTTCGTGGGCGTCGCCTTCGCGTTTGGCCTCACTGTGCTGACGATGGCCTACGCCATCGGCCCTGTCTCCGGATGCCATCTCAATCCTGCGGTTTCCGTAGGTCTAGTTGCCGGCAAGAAATTTCCCGCTTCGGAGTTGCCAGCCTACGTCATTGCTCAAGTGCTAGGCGGCATCGTGGGGGCGGGTGTCCTCTATGTGATCGCGAGCGGGAAGGCGGGTTTCACGCTAGCTGGCGGATTCGCGTCGAATGGGTATGGGGAACACTCGCCAGGTGGCTATTCACTTCTCGCCTGCCTGGTGGCCGAAGTGGTCCTCACCATGTTCTTCCTCTTCATTATTATGGGATCCACCGAACAACGAACGCCCAAAGGCTTTGCTCCCATCGCGATTGGGCTAGGCCTGACCCTCATTCACCTCATTTCCATTCCGGTGACCAACACCTCGGTCAACCCCGCGCGTAGCACGGGGCCGGCCCTGTTTGTGGGAGGGTGGGCACTGGGACAGTTGTGGCTCTTCTGGGTAGCCCCGATTGTGGGCGGCGCCCTGGGGGGCTTCATCTATCACACATTGTTCGGAGAGATTCCGGAACAAACCGTTCGCGCCGCTGAGAGCGCTCGCTGACCGCAGAACTCGTTTGGTGAAGCTGTCCCGAAACCGCCATGTGGGAGATCACTCCCGGGAAGTCGGGCAGCATCCGGCAACCGCACTGGCACCACCACTTGATTTCATAACAATGTCGGCCCCCTCGACCACCGAGTAGACTTTGGTTGGTCAACGACCCAAGGCTCGGGAGGAAGGAGCCGATATGTGGATTATAGGTGTGGACTATCACCCGAGCGTTCAGCAAATCGCGTTTGTAAATACCGACACCGGAGAATGTGGTGAACGGCGACTGAGTCACAGCGATGGAGAAGCGGAGAAGTTCTATCGCGAGCTGAAGGCAGCAGGCTGCAAGGTGCGAGTGGGGATGGAGGCGACCGGACATGCCCGCTGGTTCGAGCGGCTGCTGGCGGAACTAGGGTTAGAGCTGTGGATCGGAGATCCCGCGCAGATCAAGGCGAAGCGGGTGCGAAAACAGAAGACGGACCGCCAGGATGCCGCGCTGCTGCTGCAGTTGCTGCTGGAGGATCGCTTTCCTCGGGTGTGGGTACCCAGTGCAGAAAATCGAGACCTGCGTCAGCTGCTGTGGCACCGGCATCGGCTGGTGCAGATGCGGACGCGGATTATGAATCAGTTGCAGGCCGTGGCCATGAATGAAGGAGTACGCCGCAAGACGGCGCTGTGGAGCAAGTTGGGGCGAGCACAGTTAGAGTCGCTTCCGCTGGCTCCCTGGGCGGCACGGCGCCGGCACGACTTACCCTGAATTCCGAAGTTCCGCGTTTTGTTTTCTGGTAGACATCTGAGACAACAGGGGAATGAATCCAGATGCAGCGGACAGTTCAGTCCCGCGTGCGATCAGCGCCTTATTGTCGAACGAGCGGCTGATTCTGCGCGAGACGCAACGCGCGGTAACGCCGCTAGGCGGTGTTGCTGTGTTCGTGGTTTTTCTTCAGAAGTTGGGGTTGGTCGAGAAGCTGCGGCAGCACATGCCGATCCAGTGGAAGTCCCCCAACCGGATCGATCCCACCACGACCTTCACCGCATTTCTTATGGCAGTGTTGGCGGGAGCCAAACGTTTTGCGCACGCCAACTGGTTACGCAACGATCGCGCCTTGCATGCCCTGCTGGGCCTGTCTCGCTTTCCCACTGACGACACCATCCGCAACCTCTTCCGGCGTTTTGGCATGGGCGACGTGCATCGTCTCTTCGACCCGCTGGCCGAGTGGCAGATGGAGCGGTTGCCGGCACGCAGCGAAGGTTACAGCCTGGATTTGGATTCCACCGTCTTGGAACGCTATGGCCAGCAGCAAGGCTCGCTGAAAGGCCACCATCCGCGCAAGCACGGACGCCCCAGTCATCATCCCTTGCTGGCCGTTCTCGCCGAAGCTCACTTCCTGCTCCACGGCTGGCTCCGCAGCGGCAACTGCGGAGCAGCGCGTGGAGTGGTGGAGTTTCTCCAAGAAGCCCTCGCGCTGTGGGGACAGCGCCAGAAGATCCGCTTGGTCCGAGCTGATTCCGGCTTCTTCGAGGACAAGCTGCTGAGCTTTTTAGAACAGCGCTCGCTGCCCTACATTGTAGTGGCCCGGTTGACCAAATGGATCAAGCGCGAGGCCCAGCGGGTGCGGACTTGGAAAGCAATGGACGAAAGCTATTGCGTCGGCGAGTTCCGCCTGCAGCTGCTGGGATGGGAGCACGAACGGCGTTTCGTGGTGGTGCGTGAACTCATGCGTGAAGGCCGCAGCAGCGTAGGCCGCAAACTGCTGGACGTGCCCGGCTATACCTTTCGCCTCTTCGTCACCAGCCGCAGTGATGCCCCAGAAGAAATCTGGCGCGACTACAACCGGCGCGCCGACATGGAAAATCGCATCGCCGAACTCAAACACGACCTGGGCGCTGACGGTTTCTGCCTGCAAGAGTTCTTTGCCACCGAAGCTGCTTTCCAGGCCGTCTTGCTGCTGTTCAACCGGCTCAGCGAGTTTCAGCGCGCGGCTGGCCTGCCCGTTTACCGCGAACCCGCGACCCTGCGCACCCAAGTGTTCACCTGTGGCGCCATCCTGGGTCGGGCGGGGCGACGATTGGTGCTCCACCTGTCGCAGAGTTGGGGCGGGTTAAAAACACGAAACCCGCTGATCGACAAGATCTTAAGCTGGGAAATCCCAACTTCGCCGAAGTTGGATTCTGTCGTAGCTACTTGAAACCCCAAAGCTCCTCACCGCTCACCCCCGTACCCGTGGAAAGGAGGCTCGCTAAGGCTCAATTTCGGAATTCAGGATAAGTCAGCCCTTCGAGAACCTCTTAGGAATTCCACTTCACCAACTAAGGCGATCGTGGCTTCTTTTCCATTCGCGCAGGTGACAGTTACCTTCAACTTGCCTCTCTGCACGTGAAAAATTGCGTTGCCAGGGTCGCCTTGCACGAAGGCCGTCTC
>JADGNQ010000318.1 GCA_017883385.1 Candidatus Sulfotelmatobacter sp. | reverse complement strand
TCTCACCACCGGCTCACAAGCGTGGAACGGAGGGTCCAAGCTCGGTCGTGATTGTGGGCGGAGGCGCCGCGGGTCTGGCTGCGGCCGACATGCTGCGGCGAGAGGGCTACGAGGGTCCTCTCACCATCGTGAGTGCCGACTCCTCTCCGCCAGTAGATCGTCCGAACCTTTCCAAGGATTACCTGGCCGGCACAGCCCAGGAAGAGTGGATTCCGTTGCGGCCTTCGGACTATTATCGCGACCGCCGGATCGATCTTCTCCTTCACTCACGAGTTCCATCGCTTGATACGAAGAGACGTCAGATCGTGCTGGAGAGTGGCCAGGCCCTCGAATTTGGCGCTCTCCTGTTGGCCACCGGAGCCGACCCGGTCCGCTTGCCAATCGAAGGCGCGACTGATTTTCAGCTCCATTACCTCCGCACGTTCGCTGATAGCAAGGCAATCATCGCCAGGGCAACTTCTGCAAAACGTGCGGTGGTGGTGGGCGCCAGCTTTATCGGCTTGGAAGTTGCCGCATCGCTGCGCGCCCGCGGAATCCTCGTAGACGTAGTAGCGCCTGATCGCCAGCCTCTCGAACGCGTAATGGGAGCTGAGGTTGGCCTCTTCATCCGCAAGCTTCACGAAGGTCACGGCGTAACCTTTCATTTGGGGGAGACTGTCAGCCGGGTGAATGGTCACACCGTCACCTTAACCGGCGGAACAGCTTTGGATGCAGATTTTCTGGTCCTGGGTGTGGGCGTGCGTCCATCACTGGCTTTGGCCGAGCAAGCTGGGCTCGCGATCGATCGAGGGATCGAAGTCAACGAATACCTGGAGACCAGTGTGGCCGGAATCTTCGCTGCTGGCGATGCCGCCCGCTGGCCAGATCCGCACACCGGCGAGCGAATTCGCGTCGAGCATTGGGTGGTGGCGGAGCGCCAGGGACAAGTAGCGGCTAAGAATATCCTCGGCCGTCGTGAAAAGTTTGACGCCGTTCCATTCTTCTGGAGTCAACACTATGACGTGGCTATCAATTACGTGGGCCACGCCGAGAAGTGGGAGGCTATCGAGATCGATGGGAGCCTCGAAGCGCGCGATTGCACCGTCGTGTACAAGAAAGGAGGCCACACTCTCGCTACTGTAACCATCTCGCGAGATCTCCAAAGCTTGCAGGCTGAGGCCGCCATGGAAGCTGCCATACGGCCCCAAACACGAGATGCCGCCTGAGCGGCTCCTTTGCGCCGGACGCCCAATTTGCAGAAGCTCGTAAGGGTGTCCGAGGGAACTCCAAGGAATTCTAAGGAGGGTGAGGTTATGAGCCCAAAACTATTAGTGATTTCAATAACTTATAAGACGCCGGTAGCTTCCCAAGAACCTTGTAAGGAATGTCTAGGAAGCCCTATTGGACAGTTAATGGACAGGCGAGTTTTTTGAAGTCTTCACGATCGGCGTTGAGGTGTCCGAACGAGAATGATTGCTATACCGCCTGTACCTGTAATCAGATTCTAGTTGACCTCCCTCGAATTCCAGCCCACGGCGATAGCCGCTCATGACTCCTGGAAGGCTACCGCCGTTCCAATAGCGATACCAGAACGGCTCCGTCTGAAAAGACCTGCTAGACCGCTCGTTAATCCTGGCTAGCGTCCAACTTGGGGTTGCCCCCTCGGCTGAGACAAGTAGTTAAGAATCTGTTCGCCGTTCGCTACAAAATTCTCGACCGGCAAGATCACTTTATCGCATTCTGAGCGCGGCCGGTGAAGCGGAGGCAGGCTCTGCGGGAGCGCAACCCGCCAAGGAATAGCCGGCTGGAGACTCATCCACGGCGATGAGCGGGGCACGGTCCACCAGATCGTGCCCCATCGCATGGATAGATTTCCCCATGCCTCCAAAACTCACGCTATAAGCCGCCGCGCAGCGGTCTCCTCTCGCGGTGTCGTTCGATGGAACAGAATCGCCAGCAAGAGCGACACAACCGGAAAGACTCCGGCGTAGCCGACGATTCCGATGTTGCGCAGTTGCATATCGCCAACGATCACTCCGCTCAGCCCGCCAAGGGCCAGTGCGCCACTGGCAACCAGCAGCACGCGAATCGACGTGGCGAGACGATTCCCGCTGAAGACCGGCGCGGCGAACAAGAGAACGAGAGAGAACGCCAAGAAACAGGTTTAAGTTGTACCGTCCTTGTACCGCGAGTTTTGCGCGAAACTCTCGAACGAGGTGATCTGCGATGTTGGGAACGAAGCGCAAAGACGGGTCGTAACTGAGCGTTTCACGCAATCAGAAGAACCAAAAATCAGGGACTTCCGAGCTGACTACGCGAACCACGCCGATTTTTGCAAAGTGCATTCGAAACGATGCAGCCGGCTTCTCACCCGCGTACAACGCAACACTTCATTCCGACGGCAGCGACGTACTTTGAAAGTGTACTAACTTGGGCTTTTCGGCATAACGCGTATAAACCGCCACGAGGCGAAAGCGCGAGAAGAGTTCCTTGCCGTTCCTGCAGGCTAGGGTTCGGCTCTCACCGGTTAGGATCGCAGTTTCTCCGTAGATCCGAACATCCTCACCGGACAATTCGATCGATTTGAAGGTCAGCCCCCCAAACTTCAGATCGTGTAGAACCGCCTCCTTATTGAGGACGGAACCGTCCGGCCTCACCAGCATGTATTCGTTCGCGTAGAGATCAGCAAGGGCGTCATAGTCGTGTTTGATGAGCGAGCGGTAGAATACGTTGCGGTGCACGCGGAGCACTTCTTCTGCTGTCATTAGTTTCTTCCATTCAAGAAGAGATAGTTCACAACACTTCTGTCGCCCTCACGCGCTGATTTCTAGACGATCCGGCAGTCCCTGCCTTCGCGGAAGGAGTAAACGGACAGAATCCGGCAGTCGGCGCAACGCGTTCGTCCGCGCTTGCGCTACTTTATTCGTGCTGCATCCAAGCAACAGAGCGCAGTCCGAATGGGAATGGCGCTCCAGAACCATCATGACAAACACGAAGCGTTCAAGCGGGGCGAGTTTGGTCACTGGGTCGATTTGGTCTTGTCCAGGTGTCTCGTTGTGCCCTGCGCTCCACAAGTCCCGCTTCTCCCGCGGCCGATCTGAAACTGGGGATACGATCGCAATCGCTTTCTCAATTAGAGTGCGCTTCACCCAGGATCGTGCCCACTCCTTAAATACTGTTTGTTCCTTAAGAGCTTCCTCGACCGTGGATGCAAAACAGTGCTCGGCTTGCTTGTGATTTGCCGTCAACAAGAAGGCGAGGAGGTACAAAGGTTTCATCTCTTTTTCAAACACCTCGCAAAAGTCAGCGCGGTTGGCGTAGTCAGCACGGAAAGTTGCAATGTCTGGCTTGCTAGAACGAAGCATGACTTTTCTCCTAAGTACGGAAACCTGCGAGAACCTAAATTGATGGTATGCACTTCGAAGTGATTCTCTTCCACTCCAAGCGGCTCATGACTTTAAGACCACCTGCAACAGGAGCTCCGGTTGCCCGCAGTACAAGCCGATCACCCTGCAGCTCAATCGAACGACACTGGCGTCCATGGATCAGATTGGGCAGGAGCGAAACGGAGGGTATGTGCGCGACCGTTGCCTTCTCCTCGTCCACTTCATAGGTCCCGCAGTAAGCGATGTAGCCGCTCCCAGACGCCTCGTACTCTTGCGGAGTTCCATGATGCCAGTCCGCCGAATGAAAAGCGGGACGGCCGGGCTTCATCAGCTGCGCAGAAACAAATCCGTCGGCCGTGTAGATCAGAAAACCTTCAGGAGTGGGGCCGAATGGTTGGGTATCGTCGGAGTCTTCATGTTCATCTGTGTAGGTGACCAGACTCCATACTCCGACGAGCCGGTTCGCATAACGCGATCTTTCTAAGCCAGAGGCTTCGGACTGAGGGGGATATATGAGGGCTTTCATGCGGCGACTCCATAGGTCTTGTAGTCCGTATAGCCATGTTCTCCACCACCGTAAAACGTGGAGCGGTCCGAAGTGTTCAATGGCAGATCTCCCTTGATCCGTTCGACCAGGTCTGGGTTTGCAATGAAGAGTCGGCCGAACACAATTGCATCTGCGTGCTTTTGCTCGACCGCCACTGCCGCGCTTTCCGGTGTGTAAGCAGCGGCTGAGAGTAGCGCTCCGTTGAATGCAGACCGAAACAATACGGCATTGTTCACAGCGTTTTCGTGCAGCTCGTCCGTCAAGCCAATCTCCGATCCACGAGCTTCAATCAGATGCAGGTACGCAAGATGGCGCTCGCTGAGCTCTTTGATCACGAAACTGAAGAGATCCCTGGGCGCGCTGTCGTGGATT
>JADGNQ010000317.1 GCA_017883385.1 Candidatus Sulfotelmatobacter sp. | reverse complement strand
TTAGTCTTTACGCAACGAGAGGCGAACGAGCCTTCTCATGGGGATAACACCTTCTGGGTTCACGTTTTGGGGCAATTACTTTGCACAGGAGAAAGTCATGACTGCGACCCGCACTCCGCGAAAGTTGTTTTCGCCAGTACAAATTGGCCCGATCACTTTGCAGCATCGCGTTGTGATGGCGCCTCTCACACGATCGCGGTCGGTACAGCCCGGCGATATTCCCGGCGACCTGATGGTCGAGTATTACGGTCAGCGTGCATCCGAAGGTGGTCTCATCATTTCAGAGGCAACGACGATTTCGATTTCCGGTAGGGGATGGTTTGGAGCTCCGGGGCTGTATTCCGACGCGCAGGTTGAAGGATGGAAGAGAGTTACGAGTGCTGTCCATGCAAAGGGAGGGCGCATTTTTTCGCAACTCTGGCATGTGGGTCGTTCGTCACACATCAGTCTTACTGACGGAGCGATGCCGGTGGCGCCATCCATGGTTCCGGATTACTGGCTTGACTCTGCGCCGACGGTTTCAGCGCCGGGCGGCTGGGTTAAACACTCACCGCATCGAGAGCTCGCCATCTCAGAAATTCCCGGCGTGGTTGAGCAATATCGGCAGGCTGCAGAGCGCGCGAAAGCTGCCGGCTTTGACGGTGTCGAACTTCATGCCGCCAATGGCTATTTGCCCGATCAGTTTTTGCAGGATGGCAGCAACAGGCGTACCGACGCCTATGGTGGGACGATCGAGAACAGATCCCGTTTTCTCTTGGAAGTAATCGCAGCAATGGCGTCGGTATGGGGCAGCAACCGCGTCGCTGTTCGAATTGGACCTGGCGGAACTTGGAATTCGATGTCGGATACAAACCCGACGGCACTCTTCGATTACGTCGCGGAACAGCTAAACCGGTTGGGGCTTGCCTATCTTCACATCATTGAACCGCGGATCAAGGGCAGTGATCTTGTCGTTGAAGGTCAAGCAGCCATTGCGACGACCCGATTGCGAAAGATATTCAAGGGGAAAATCATTGCAGCTGGCGGGTTTGAACCGGAGAGTGCCGAGGCTATTGTCGAAAACGGCGATGCGGACCTCGTTGCATTCGGCCGCCACTACCTTTCGAATCCAGACCTGCCGTTGCGTATCCGATATGGACTTCCACTCAACCCATACGATCGCGCAACTTTCTACACTTTCGGTTCCCGCGGCTACACCGACTATCCGTTCTATGCCGAGCAAGCAGCGTTTTGCATTTTGACGACGGGTGACCAAGACGTTGTCAGCAATTTCGCTCAAGGGTCATAACTTCAAACACGTTCGCCTAAAAGGAGAAACAATATGAAGACTTCGCACATGTACCGTACCGCTTTGATCGCAATCACCGGTCTCTTCCTGGCAGCTACGCTTGCCACCGGAGCAGCCGCCCAGACTGTTGTGAAGAACATCGTGCTGGTTCACGGAGCGTGGGCCGATGGCTCAAACTGGTCCAAAGTAGTTCCACTGCTCGAAGCCAAAGGATTCCACGTAGTCGCCGTGCAAAACCCACTTACCTCGCTAGCCGATGACGTTGCGGCCACCAAGCGCGCCATCGCACTGCAGGATGGTCCCGTAATTCTGGTTGGCCATTCCTACGGTGGCGTAGTCATCACAGAAGCGGGAAACGATCCGAAGGTTGTTGGTCTGGTTTATGTGGCAGCTTTTGCGCCGGGGGATGGCGAGTCAATCATGTCAATCAGCAAGCCCTACCCGCCGACTCCGTTAGGCGGCGAAGTCCGGCCCGATGCGCAAGGTTTTCTGTCGTTGACCCCGAAGGGCGTTGCAGAAGATTTCGCCCAGGATCTTACGGATGCAGAAAAGAAGCTTGTGACGGCGACGCAGGGTCCCCTGGCAGCGTCTACCTTCGGGGCAACTATTACTACCGCCGCGTGGAAGACCAAGCCGTCGTGGTTCGCGATTGCGAGCAATGATCGCGCAATTCCCCCCGCGCTGGAGAAGGCGGAGGCGGAGACGATGAAAGCTACTTCGATCACGCTGCCGTCAAGTCATGTGGCCATGATCTCTCACCCGAAAGAAGTGGCTGAACTCATTGAGCAAGCCGCGAATAAAGCCGGAACCAGATAGCGATCCGCAATCGCAGCGTTCGCGGGGAGCGCCGAATATTGCGTTCCCTGCACTTCCGCTCTCTGCAACTTATCCCACCAGAAATGAAAGGGAATATCGTGATCGACGAGAACGTAACAAAAAACAAAGCCATCGTCCTGGCAGCATTGACAGGTGCCTTTGCTGAGCATGACTTAAGCGTCTTCGACCGTTACTGGGCCAAAGACTACATTCAGCACAACACGTTCATCCCACCCTTTCGTGAAGGGCTACGCAACCTCGCAGCCCAGCTTCCGGCTGACTCGAATTATGAGCCCGGAATGATCGTCGGCGAAGGTGACTACGTGGTGATTCACGGCCGGTACTCGGGACATCAGCCGGTTCCGCAAATTATCGTCGACATCTTCCGCCTCAAGGATGGGTTGCTCGTTGAGCACTGGGATGTCATTCAAAACGAGATGTCGCCTAGTCTGACGAAAAGCGGGAATGCGCAGTTCACAAACCCACAGCAAGGCGACTAAGCACAGTAGATGTGAACAGGAATTTCTGAGAAGGAGACTCAATATGAAAGCAGCAACGATGGTTTTGGACCCAAAAGACGGCCTGCCGGTTGAGCAAACCGTACGCGTAAAAGAACCAGCGACAAGCGACCTATTGAACTTGGCTGTCAAAGCCCACGGCGGTCTTGACCGTTGGAACAAGGTGAAGGCGATCAAAGTTGCCGCATCGATCACGGGCGCAATCTGGTTTGTCAAAGGTAAGGGAGACTTCCTCAAGAACGTCGTATTGACCGCAGAGACTCGGAGTGAGCGCCTTACCGTGGACTTCCCCGGCCAGGACAAGCGCGCAGTTTTCGAACCGAGTCGAATTGTAATGGAGACGGTGGACGGAACCCTGATCGAGGCCCGCGATAACCCCGAGAAGTCATTCGAAGGGCAACGGAGAGAAACGCCCTGGGACAACATCCACGTAGCCTATTTTGTCGGCGAGGCTTTGTGGACGTATCTCAATACTCCGTTCCTCTACACCCGCGCCGGCTTCACTACCGAAGAGATTTCATCGATTCAGGTCGAAGGTGAAACCTGGCGACGGCTGAAAGTGACGTTCCCCGATAACGTGAAGAGTCATTCCAAGGTACAGATCTCCTGCTTTGGACCCGATGGGCTGTTGCGCCGGCACGACTACACGGTCGACATTCTTGGCGGCGCCACTGGACTCAACTACGCCTCGGACTACCGTGACGTGGACGGCATCATCGTGCCGACGAAACGGCGAGTGTACGCGTATGAAGGCGATTACCAACTCGTGAAGGAGCCCTTACTCGTCGCAATCGATATGGGTGAGATCACGCTTCTCTAACCGTCCTCGACGAGACAGCAAAGTGAAAGGTCACAATGTCCAAAGAATCGCTCTTCAGTCCTCTGCAGCTCGGGGCCCTGCAACTTCCAAATCGAATCATCATGGCCCCTCTCACGCGAATGCGTGCTGGAGCCAACAGTGTGCCGACCGCGTTGAACGCCAAATATTACGCTCAGCGCGCTTCGGCGGGTCTCATCATTTCTGAAGGGACGGCAGTCAGTCCTGATGCCCATGGCTACCCCAGCGATCCTGGAATCTACACGACAGAACAGATTGCCGGCTGGCGCGTCGTCACGGATGCAGTTCACGCACGGGGAGGACGGATAATCATGCAGATCGCTCACAACGGACGAAACTCGCACTCTTCGTTACGGCCGGACGGTTCTGTGCCCGTCGCCCCCTCGGCCATTGTTGGGAACATTCCTGCCCTCACAAGAGACTTTCAACAAGTGAAGGCTGAACCTCCCCGCGCCTTGGAAGGCGCTGAGATTCCAGTGATCGTTGCTACCTTTCGCCAGGCTGCCCTGAATGCCATCGAGGCAGGCTTTGACGGAGTGGAACTGCAGGGAGCCAACAGCCACTTGATTGAACAGTTTTTGGAAGACGGAACCAACGCCCGCACCGACAAGTACGGTGGTTCGCACGAAAACAGAGCCCGGTTTCTCCTGGAGATTGTTGCGGAAGTCAGCGCCGCAATCGGCGCAGATCGACTCGGGGTGCGTCTTTCGCCCTTTGGGCAGTATGGAGGAATCCACGACAGCGCGCCCAGGGATCTCTTCAGTTTCGTGATCAAAGAGCTCAGCGAGCGCCATCTTGCGTACCTGCATCTGATTGAAGCTCGTGGATC
>JADGNQ010000316.1 GCA_017883385.1 Candidatus Sulfotelmatobacter sp. | reverse complement strand
TCGTTGGTAGCCCGCTCTCGTTAAGTTGGGGTTGTACCAGTTGGCTGTAGCAACTTCTCCGTCCACACGATTCCTACGTGGTGCTTAGTTGCCGTTTCACACCCACAATATCATTGTCCAGGTCGTGCAGTACTGGTTTTAGTACGTACTAAGGTACCAGTACAGTACCCACCTGGCTGCCAGTACCTAACCGACTTAGAAACAGCTACTTAACCATCCAAGATCGTGAGAACTGTGAGCTATCGGTGGCACTTGGATAGTGAAAAACAAGCTAATGCCTTACACTTTCAAGATCGCATTCCCAGGCAACCAAAGAGTGACGCTCATCGCCTTGACCAAGCCCGAGGCCGACGACATGGAAAGCGCCCTCATAAAATTGAAGGCTGACTACGTGGTCCAAGGACCCAAGTGGATTGGCGGCAGTTTTCAAATGACGCCCGCTGCCCATGAAGCCCTAGACCGTCTGTGCCCGGACAAGCAAGCCCGACGCATCGCTTAGGCGACGTGTTTGGCAAATTCCCGTTCGACAGCATCTAGGGCATTGTCGGCGTGGATCGTGAGTCGGTCTCCCAATCGAATTGCGTTTGACGCACAGTCTTCCAAGTACAACAGCACTCCCTCTGCGCCCATTTCGAGCGCCATGGACTCGATCATCTCTGGCAGTCCACGGATCACCTCCAGGTCGAGGGGATCGGCGATTCCATCGAGGTCCGTGCGGAATCGGATGTGAATGCGGTCGGTCGCTTCGTCCAGCACCAGTACCCCAAGATTAAGACGCCCACGTCCAGGCAGGTGGGCCGACATCACTATCGCAGTGAACTCCATGCCAATTCCAATTTCCATGCCAACTCCATAGCATTAGCACCGCTGCGGCCCGAAGATCAAGTACCTAAGGCTTCTTTAGCCGCCATGTCAGTTGGTTTCGGCGATCCTAAGAGCGGATTCGGGCACCGCACACTCTACCGGTCCGTTGCCGGAACCGTTCGGATCGCTCCAGCGACCTGGGAATGGCCATGTGCTGATTGTGTTTCCTCTCCCAACTCGCCGCTGATGCTCTCGAACAGAGCGGTACGGAATTGCTGAAATCCATGGAAGACCTGTTTTCCAATGCCATCAGAATGACTGAGCGCACGGTCATCGAGATCGCAGAAGCAGAAGCAGCACTAAACATTCTGTGAACGGCATAAGGTGACCGGTACTAGTGTTCGCCCATTGGTACGGCTGGCCTCATACGTACTATTCACGGAGCGTCTGGCGAGAAGCCACGGCCGGTCGTCGCACTACCAATACGTGAATTCCGAAAACAAAGCGGGCTCAGAGGTGACGGCGACGCCAGCGTGGGTGCGAGCGACACGGTGGATACGAAAGATGCGGGGTGGGGCACAAGCCCATTTGGTCGAGGCATCCGATGGACGCTGCTACGTGGTGAAGTTTGCATCTAATCCACAAGGCCGGAGGGTCTTGGTCAATGAACTGATCTCGGCGCTCCTTCTACAACGTCTGGGGATCGCCACGCCGGAAGTCGCCTTCGTCACCGTGGACGATGACTTTTTGGCGCAAAACCCAGAGTGCTGGATAGGCCGCGAGGAACAGAAGATCCCCATCTTGCCAGGCGTGCATTTTGGCTCTCGCTATCCGGGCTTGGCGGGCGAGTTCCCGATTTACGATCTCTTCCCGAAGCCGCTCTTGGGGCGCGTCTACAACCGCGATCACTTTCTCGGTGCGCTCGTATTCGACAAGTGGGTCTCCAACGCCGACGCACGGCAGGCGGTTTTCTACCGTGCCCAAGTCGAAGTCGGTGGCGAGTCTAAAGGGAACCACTGGGTCGCCGTGATGATCGACAATGGTCACGCCTTCCAACGGAATGATTGGGGTTTCAGAGAATCCGCCCCGCAGGGGGTCTATGGCTACCCAACGGTGTACGGCGAATCAGTCGCCCTTAACGATTTCAAGCCCTGGCTGGATGCACTGCGGCGGATTAGCTCGGATTATCTGGGTCGGCTGTACGGGATGGTGCCGGCAGAATGGATCGAGGGCGAGGAACGCGAGTTGCAACAACTGCTTCAGCGGCTAGCAACCCGTCGAAAACTGGTTCGACAGTTGCTCGTGCCGACGATCGAATATATCCAGGAGAAGTCCACGGGATCCGTTTCTCAAGTGGACCACGCCGCCAGGCAGTTGTCTCACATTGATTCGGCGCCTGCCACATACAGCCGTGGGGAGCGGCGACCCTGCGTTTCGCACCGCTGCCGAACGCATGCGAGGCACCTCGGAGTACGTCCAGCAACACGTGGCCGCCGATGCGTCCATGTCAACTGCGTTCGCAGGTTGACGCGGGTCGAATCGGCCATGACGGCAACGTCCAGGAGCTGATTGTCGACCCTGCATACGGCTGGCATTCGAAGCCGTGCCTCAGTTCGAGGCTAGGCTCCAGTTCCCCTGTGCGTCCGGTTCTGCTCGTGTCGTGGCCCCCCCGGCATCCAAGCAGTCAGCGTTAGTTCACTGGTTGATAAGCGCGATTATCATAAGTTAGAAAACCCCTTCCGCGGCACAACTGTGCGGCAACATAATGAGGCTGTGGAGATCGCCTCGATGCCAGCCAAAGCCCTGTGGTTATTGCATATTCCGGAGATCGTGTCGCAACTGGATACTTTCGACGTGCCAGTGGTGGACCGCTCCATCATCGAACGCCTGTTCGGATTGCGCCGCCGCCAGGCGATCGAACTGCTGCACCGCTTCGGGGGCTATCAGGCCGGCCGGACCTTCCTGGTCGACCGGCGCTTGCTGATCGATCACCTGCGGCGTTTGGCTGATGGGGAAGAATTTCAGTGGGAAAGCCGGCGCAAAGAACGTCTTGACCAGGCTGTCGATCAACTCCGCCAACATCGGACGGCGGCGCGCGTGAAGATCCCCGTGCAGCCCGACGTATTCAGCCGAAAACTGGCCGACCTGCCGGCTGGGATAGCCCTGGAAGCGGGTCACCTGCACGTCGCATTTTCCGGTACCGAAGACTTGCTGAGCAAACTCTTCGAGCTTTCCCAAGCGGCGAGCAACGATTTCGACCGGTTTCGGGCGGCGGCGGAACCGGCCGAACGACGACAGAGCGAACGACGACAGAGCGCGTAAGCGGTTTTACACCGGCGCCTGCTGGATGTTCGTGGGGGCGGCGTCATGGCCGAACAAGGCGGCATAGACCAGCGGGTGGAACTCCGCCAGGGCCTGAGCGCACAGTGCCTTGGCGTCGAGTTGCAAGGCCGCGGCGATGCGTGGAAGCTTGGAGAGTTCCATGCGCCGGCGACCGCCTTCCCATAGCGCGACGCATTCCGACGACACGTGGAGCGCCTCGGCGACCTGCGCCTGGACAAGGGAAAGTTCTTCGCGGCGCCGGCGCAACAGGATGTGCAGCGGCACCTGGGGAGTAGTGGGAGTAGGATTCTGGTTCATTCGGATGTTCTCCAGTTGGTTGAACAATTTCATCAATACAGATGAAACGAATATTGAGACAAAGAAAAAGGCCCTACTTTTCGGGCCGGATCAGGACGTGGTTCAATTCGCAGATCGCTTCCAGCGTGGCTTTCAGCTTCTGGTAATTCTCCAGCCATTTCTCGACCTGCGGCTTCATCTCTGGGCGAAGGCTGAACTGCTTGGTGACACCATCCGGATAACCGACGGTCAGCACCCAGACCGGATGCCCTCCGCCGCTGGCGCATTTCGCGCAACCGGTCTTGTGACGAATGGTGCGCTGCAATAAGGAGCCGCGCAGGATTTCGCCGACAGGAGGGAGGTTCGCGGCTAGCTTTTCCCGCTGACAGAGAGCCTCTTTGTGTTTCACTGATTACAGTGAAATCTGTTCAGAGCAGAAAGTCAACCGGGTTTGTTTGGTATCGCCCGGCTCCGGGTGGGGCCGATCTTGCGGACAGTATCGTGGAGTTGAAGCAAGGCCGGGGGCTCCGGTCTTGGAGGTCCCAGCGGAACCACTTCTGTATACAATACGTAATCCCGACCGGGTGACTGTAGATGTTGGGGTTCGGGGGCCAGAGAGCGGCATTCCGGATATAGCTTCCTCCTGGTTCAGCAACCTTTTCCAGATGGCCCCGACGTACGAGCATGCGCAGATGCCCAGCAGCGTCAAACTCCAGGTGGCGGTTGACGTCAAGGATGGTGATCTGTTCGAAGTTCGATAGTTTGTCATTGATAACCTCCACCACCTGCCGGGTCTTGTCGCTGTAGTTGGGGTCGTACTGGCGGATCGCCCGGATCAGCTGTTCCATCAAAATGTCGTAAATCTC
>JADGNQ010000143.1 GCA_017883385.1 Candidatus Sulfotelmatobacter sp. | reverse complement strand
CTGAGAACTGAGAACTGAGAACTCTTCCTCTCCGCTAGAATGAGCGCAGAGTCTTCCGTGCCCACACTCCGCGACATCCTCGACCGGCAGGTCCGCGAGGCGGCCGCCCCTCTCTACGAGAAACTCGACAACAACCGCGTCCGCTGCTTCTCCTGCGGTCACTGTTGTCCCATTCCCGAAGGCCAGCCCGGCGTCTGCAAAGTCCGCTACAACCGCGGTGGGACGCTCTACGTGCCCTGGGGATACACCGCCGGAATGCAATGCGATCCCATCGAGAAAAAGCCTTTCTTCCACGCCCATCCCGGTGCGCTGGCCTACAGTTTCGGCATGCTGGGCTGCGATCTGCACTGCGGCTACTGCCAGAACTGGGTCACGTCGCAGGCCCTGCGCGATCCCAATGCCGTTTCGTCTCCGCTCGAAGCATCTCCCGAATTGTTGGTGCGCGATGCCCTCGACCAGGGCGCCAGAGTTCTGGTCAGCACCTACAACGAGCCTCTGATCACCAGCGAGTGGGCCGTCGCCATTTTCAAAGAGGCCAAAGCCGCGGGACTTCTCACCGGATTCGTTTCCAACGGCAACGCCACGCCGCAAGTTCTCGAATACCTGCGCCCCTGGCTCGATCTCTACAAAGTCGACCTCAAGAGCTTCGACGACCGCCATTACCACGAACTCGGCGGACGTCTCGCTCCCATCCTCGACAGCATCCGTCGCATTCACGAGATGGGACTGTGGCTTGAGATCGTCACCCTACTCATTCCCGGCTTCAACGATTCCCCCGACGAACTGCGCCGCCTCACCGAATTTGTGGCCGGCATTTCCCCGGACATCCCTTGGCACGTCACCGCATTTCACGGCGACTACAAGATGCAGGGAGAGGATCAGCGCGATACCACCGTCGAAGACCTGCTGCAGGCCGCCGAGATCGGTCAACAGGCCGGCCTGCGCTACATCTATGCTGGCAATCTTCCCGGGATGGTCGGCCGCGGGGAAGACACCCGTTGCCCGCAATGCAGCGAAACTCTGATCAGCCGCTACGGCTACCACATCGAAGACTACCGCCTCACTCCAGAGGGCCGTTGTCCAAGCTGTGCCCACCAGATTCCCGGACGTTGGGCCGCAAAATTCGACGGCCAGATCACCTCCCGCCCTTTCCTCCCGCACAAACGCTCCCGTTTATTTACAATCACAAGTCGTTGAATGCTGGCGCGACCGGACCCATGTGGGGACAGCCGCCTCGGCTGTCCGGCCTGGGCGAAGCCCGGCCGCTCTCAAGCAGCTCAATTCATGCGTAAGAAATCGATCCTCCTCTTGTTCGGCGCCTTGTTTCTCTCCGCCTGCTCGCCGCGCGATTTCCTCACGCGCCGTCTAGCCGCCGACCTGATCTCCGCTTCCGATCCATTCAAGATGCCGCAGCAGTATGTCCTGCAAACTGGAATTGTCTCCAACAAAGATTACATCTCCCCCGAGTACGCGACCCTTCAACATCACGGTTGGATTTCCGCGACCACCGTCGCGTGCTCCCCAGGTCTCGCCCCGCCGCCTTGCTGGGACATTCTGCTGACTCCTTCGGGCGTGGACTCCGTTCGAACCCTGGTCACCGCGGAAGAGACTGCCCGCCCATCGTTCGCCATTCCCGTCGCCAGACGGGAATTCGTCGGCATTACGGGCATCAGCAAGCAAGGCAATGTTGCCGATGTCGACTTCACCTGGAAATGGATTCCCTTGAACGAGATTGGCGCCGCTCTCTATTCGAGCGATCTGCGCTACAAGTCCACCGTCGGGTTCCGCGACTACGACGATGGCTGGCGCATCGCCATTGCTCAGATCGCTCCGCGTCCCGTGCAGACACTCGACGACGCGCTCAAGAACGCCGAGCCAACCCAGTGACCACTGCGCAGCCGGAAACGCCCGCATGGCTTGCCTCCGCCGCCGCGTGGCTCACTCCGCGCCGCCTTCGCGCGCAGGCCGTCGTTCTTGCTCTCTGCCTGTGGGGAGTCTGCGCCGTCGATTTTGCCACGCCCGGCGTGTTCGACCGCGTGGGCAACATCAAGTTTCAGGACTTCCTGCCGCTCTACATCTCAGCCCAGCTGATCGCCCAGCACCGCACCAGCGAACTCTACGACCAACAGGTCGGGGCGGACCAGATGCAGACGATCGTCTATCCGACGAACGTTGGCCAACCGACTCGCGTGCGCTTGCCCAATCTCTACGGACCGCAAGTCGGACTCCTGTTCGTTCCTCTGGCACGACTTTCATTTCAAACCGCGGCGTGGATCTGGGTCGCCGTCTGCATGTCAGCATTTTTCGGTTGCACCTTTGTAGTTTGGAAATGCTGCCCAGCCCTAAGCCCACACTCTGGGATTGTCGCCGTCTCCGCGCTCGCCTTCCCTCCGCTCTTTCACTTCTTTGTGCGCGGCCAGATTTCTGTTCTGCCGCTGGCCTGTTTCACGGCGGCATTTCTTGCATTCCGCGCTCAGCACGACTGGTTGGCTGGAATGGCTCTCGGCCTTCTGGTCTTCAAGCCGCAGTTTCTTGTTGCCATCCCGTTGGTGCTGCTGCTCTCGGGCGCCTGGAGAGTTCTCGGTGGCCTCACGCTGTCGGCCGCTGCGGAGGTTGCTTTCACGAACATCTATTTCGGCGCCGCGGTGATGCGTTCTTACTTCGACATGCTGTGGCATACATCGCGCTGGATCGGAGCCGCAGAACTTGGCTTTGCCCCCATCCAGATGCATTCCTTGCGCTCGTTCTGGTCGCTGCTGATCCCCTGGCCACGTGCTGCATTCGCCCTGTATGCCCTCTCGTCCGTCGTTACCATTGGCATGGCAGCAGCCGCATGGAAATCCTCGCGCCCGCTAGCCGTGCGCTTTTCCGCTCTCACTCTCGCGGCCGTGCTGGTCAACCCGCATCTGTTTGTCTATGACCTGTTGGTCCTGGTTCCAGTGCTGATGCTCCTCGCCGACTGGACTCTCAGCCACGCCCAGCACCTTTCGTCCGATGTGCTCCGACTGTTGCTGTACCTGGCATTCATGACTCCGTTGCTCGGCCCGCTGTCTCGATGGACTCACTTCCAACTCTCTGTCCCAGTCTTCGCCGCCATGTTGTGGGCCCTTTGGAGAACCCATGTTCACGAAACCCCGGGTCACAAACTTGCTTCGAACGATTGCAGCGTTGTATAAACCTTCTTCCCACCGGGAACCCCTATGCGAATCCAAAAACTTGTCTTCGTAGTTGTGATTGTGCTGAGTTGCGCGCTCGCCGTCCTCGCCCAAAGCAAACCGAAGCTGACCTTGGACGAATTCTTCAACTCTGTCGGCATTACTGCGCTTGAGATTTCACCCGACGGCAATTCGGTCGTCATCGCCACCGAGCGCGCCGACTGGGACCAGCAAATCTTCCGCAGCGACTTGTGGCTCTACCACGACGACGGCAAAGGCACTTCGCCGATTCAGCTCACACAATCGGGACACGACTCCGAACCCAAGTGGTCGCCCGACGGCCGCTGGATCGCTTTCGTCTCCGAGCGCAAAACCTCCACGGACAAAGGTGGAGATTCCGACTCGGACTCTGACTCCAAAGACGAAGGCACCAGCCAGCTCTACCTCATCTCGCCCAACGGCGGCGAAGCTTTCCCCGTGACTCAGGGAGAGGAAGACGTCCACACCTTTTCGTGGTCTGCGGATTCGCAGACAATCTATTTCGCCACGCGTCAACCCTGGTCGAAGGCACAGAAAGACGACTACAAGAAAGAATGGAAAGATGTGGTGCAATACCGCACCGCCGAGCGCGGCGACGCCATCTTCGCCCTCGATGTGGCTGCTGTCCTTGCCCGCCACGCCGCCGCGCCCGCCAAGATTGAAAGCAATTCCGAAAAAGAGAAGGAAAAGGAAGATATCACTCCCGGCGCCCGCGCTATAGCCACCACTCCGCTGCGCGTGGAAAGCCTGCTCACCTCGCCCGATGGCCGCAAACTCGCCTTCGTCAGCAACGCGATCAACCAGCGTCAGGAAAAATACGAAGACGTAGAAATCTACACCGTCGATCTGACAAATGTGGCGCGGGCGCTCTCGCCCGCGACTGCCGGCAGCGAAGACAAACCTGCCATGACCCAGCCTCGCCGCATCACGAACAACACGGCTGTCGAAACCCGTCTGCGCTGGGCCAACGATAGCCGCCACGTTTTCTTCAGCGTCGAAGTCGGAGACGTCTCCGGCCCTTACCGCGACCTGCAGCCACATCTCTACTGGGTTGACACAGAAAGGCCCGAAGCCGACTCGGGCGCAGTCGAACAATGGAGCAAGGATTTCATCGGCCCCATCGAGCACTACGCCAGTGTAGGGGCGGACGCATTCGTCCGCCCCGCGAGCGGAGCGAGCGCCGCCCAGACGAATGCGATACTCGTTTCCGCGCGCATCGGCACCGAAGTGCAAATGTATTCTGTCGGCAAGCCGTCAGACTCCCTGCACCGCCTCACCGGATGGCAGGGCACCTACTCCAGCATCTCGGTCGCAACCCGTTCCCCGCGTGTCGCGTTCGTTTACTCGGCGGTGGGCAAGCCCGACGAAGTCTATCTCGCCGACAGCGCGGCGAAACTCGATCAAGCCCGCGCCATCACTTCGTTCAACAAACTCTTCACCGAGCGCGATCTTCCCCAAGGCAAACCCTACCAGTGGAAAGCCGACGATGGCACCACCGTCGAAGGCATGTTGATCTATCCTCCGGGCAAATTCGAAGCCAAGCACCTGCCCATGTTCACCCTGATTCACGGCGGCCCCGCCGACGCCGACGGCAATCATTTCGAAGCTGACTGGTACCAGTGGGCCGACCTGGCCGCCACCAACGGCTGGCTGGTCTTCGAGCCCAACTACCGCGGCTCCACCGGATACGGTGACAAGTTCCTCATGCAGATCGTTCCCGTCATCGTCTCGCGCCCCGGCAAAGACATTCTCGAAGGCGTCGACGCGCTGGTGAAAGACGGCATCGCCGACGCCGACCACCTCACCATCGGCGGCTACAGCTACGGCGGATACATGACCAACTGGCTCATCACCCAGACCACGCGCTTCAAAGCCGCCGTCACGGGCGCGGGCGCGGTCGAGCACATCGGCAACTGGGGCAACGACGACACCACGTTCGACGACGCCTACTTCCTCGGCGGACGCCCCTGGGAGGCCCAGCAGCGCTATCACGATGAAGCCGCGATTTTTCAGATCGACAAGGTCCGCACCCCGACGCACATGGTCGCCGGCGCCGCCGACATCCGCGTCGCCGTGCTGGAAGATTACTTGTTAGAGCATGCCCTGTACTCGCTAGGAATTCCAAACAAGCTGCTAGTCTTCCCCGGCGAAGGCCACAGCCTGGCCAAGAACCCTTGGCACGGAAAGATCAAGGTGCGAGAAGAATTGAAGTGGCTGCAAAAATACGGCGGCGTCCCAGCCGCGAACTGATCCAACGTAGGGGCGGACGCCTTCGTCCGCCCGCCGGGCAAAGCCCGGCGTTACGCATCCTCTGCCAAGTCTCTGCGCACGCCCAGCCGCTCCTGCAGTTGCTTGCGGTAACGCCGGCTCAACCGGACTCTCGCCCCATCTTCCAGCAACACCTCGTATTCGCCGTCCTGCCGAAACTTCAATCCTCGAACTCGCTCCAGGTTCACAATGCTCGAGCGGTGAACACGGCAAAAGACATTCGGATCCAGATCCTCTTCCAGTTCCGACATGCTGCGCCGTAACAGGTGGCTTCTCGGTCCGACGTGCAGGCACGCGTAGTAGTCGGCGGCTTCGATCCAATCAATCTCTGCGATCTTTACGAAGCAAAGCTCCCCGGCGTTCTTAATGGCGACGCGCTCCAGCCTCTGCGTGCGATCTCTCCCCAGCCTGATCTTTTGTTTCGCTCGACTGAGGGCCAGTTCAAACCGGGCATTGTCGAAGGGCTTCAGCAAGTAATCGAGAGCCCCGGCTTCGAAAGCCCGCAGCGCATACTGGTCATACGCGGTGACAAAGACGACGGCAGGTGGCAGGTTTCTTCCCAGCAACTCGAGCACATCGAAGCCATCGCACTCCGGCATCTGCACGTCAAGAAAAAGCAAATCCGGATTCGCGATCCGGATCTCGCCCAGTGCCTCCGCTCCCGAGCCGCATTCGCCAACGATTCCAATTTCCGGGTCCGTTCGCAGCAACACGGAAAGGTTGCTGCGCGCCAGAGGCTCGTCGTCGACAATCAGCGCGCGTATTTTTGCGGGATGTGCCTCTGCGTGCACCAGGTTACCCCTTGGTTTTTCCGGACGCAGGCAGTGAAACGTAGGGCACGGAAACCGTTGCCTCCACTCCTCCGGGTTGCTGATTCCGCATGCTCAGCTCGAACCGATCCCCATACAAGCTTTGCAGGCGCGTGCGCACATTCAGAATCCCAATGCCAGACTGGCCCTTTTCCCATCCCACTGGCAGGCTGGGCCCATCGTTGTATACGCGCACGGTGAGCGTCCCGTTCGAGCGAAACGCCGTAATCCGGATCGCTCCCCCTTGCACTCGCCGCGCAATGCCGTGTTTGACCGCGTTCTCTACCATGGGCTGCAAAATCAGGCTGGGAACTTGCGCCGGCAGAAGTTCCTGGGGAACGTCCACGCTGAACTGGAGACGCTCCGCAAAACGCGCCTTCTGAATATCCAGATACTTCTGCGTGAACTCCAGTTCTTCCCCGAGTGGCACCTGCTGCCGGTCGGAATCTTCCACCACCCGCCGCAGGAAGTCGCTCAGCCTCACAATCATGTTCACCGCCGCATCATTTCTTTCCTCGCGCACCAGGCCCGCGATGGCATTGAGCGTGTTGAACAGGAAGTGCGGCTCGATTTGTCTCCGCAGCGCACTGAGCTGCGCCTTCGATAGTTGCTCGTTGAGACGTGCCGTCTCGGTTTGCTGCAGAGCCAGCTGTTCCCTCGAATCAAGTGCGTGGTCGACCAGCAGAATCAGGCTGTAAAGCACCAGATACGAAAGGAGCCCACCGTAGATCTTGTGCATCCAGAGCTGTGGAAACGGGTCTGGACCTGGCATCAATGCCCACGGATTCAGCAACTCTTCCCACAAAGCGACCCACGCGGCATGTATCGCGCCAACACTGCCGCATGCCGCGAGATGGACAGCCCACGTCGAGACCCGCTTCCATTGCGCTGGGGGGTAGCGGTGGGCCAGCCGCAAAACCGGAGGCGTGGCCAGGATCCACGGCAGCCACGAAATCAGCAGCGTCACAAACAGGCGGCCCCAGGCATGGTGCATGCCTTCCGCGCGCATAGTAAAAACATTCTGCGTCGCGTCGAACAGACCCATCCCGCACCAGATGGCGGCAATCCACAACCAGCGCGGCGATTCGGATTCTGTGCGAGTCCCGTCCATATACTAGGATCGTAGTCTACGACCAGCCCCACACGGTCAACAATGCAGCCAATCGCCCGGCGCCTGCAGCGGACGGTCTAGCTCTCAACTGCGATCGGGGGCATACTGCCACGCATGGTGAACAAGACAGGCATGGTGAACAAGAAATGATGAAGATGAATAAGAAAACAGCACTGCCGCTCGCCGCGCTGGTTTTGTTGTCCTCGGCCGCGCTGCTCAACTCCGCAACCCCGCCGGGTTCGGGCCCGGAATACACCAGCGATGCCCAGCTCAAGCTCCCCGAAAACTATCGCCAGTGGGTATACCTGACGACGGGATTCGACATGAGCTACAGCCCGAACGCGATGCAGATGGGCCACCATATGTTCGATAACGTCTTCGTCAACCCTGAGTCCTACCGGGCGTTTCTGGAGACCGGAACCTGGCCGGACAAGACCGTCCTGGTGCTCGAAGGCCGCATGGCGCAGGGCAAAGGATCGATCAATCAGAAAGGCAATTTCCAGAGCACCGAGGTGATGGGCATCGAGGCGCATGTGAAGGATGAAGCGCGCTTTCCGGGGAAGTGGGCCTTCTTCATTTTCGGTGACGCCAAGACCGCCAAGATGGTCCCCACGACCATGGACTGCTACAGCTGTCATGCCGACCATGCGGCGGTCGACACCACCTTCGTCCAGTTCTATCCCACGCTGCTGCCAATCGCCAGGAGCAAAGGCACCTTGAGCGCCGCATACCAGAAAGAGAGCGCCGCCGAGCAGAAGTAGCGCGCTCGTTTAATGTGGGGACAGCCGCCCCCGGCTGTCCGCCGGGCGCAGTCCGAGGTTGCTGCTCTGGCGATCTCAATCGACTCCCGAGGGTGCCCCATCCTAGTCGCGTTTTGTGCGACCAGGGTGGTGATTCTGACTTGGTATATACCCCTCACATTTTTTCGTACTTCCCCTAAAATCTTTGTTTCCAGGAACTTGCCGGGATCGGGTATGGCGAGAGATGGCCAAAATCCTGAGCCGCAAGGACTTACCGCTAAAATATTCGGGAATAAGGACTTAGCTTCGGGCTGAGAGCAGCTCAGAGGGTGAGTGCCGGAGAACTTGTCGGGAAAGCCTTCGCGCATAGGTCAAGCTTGCTCGTTCCGAAATTCTCGGTAAAGGTTGTTCGTCACAGGAATTGGGATTCTTGCTGTGGAAAAGGTCTTGGCTTTGCCCGTGTGGGGAGACATGCATGTGAGTCGACCCCAGCCCCGAAGGATAGCCCCGGACGTAAGTCCGGGGTAAGCGCAATAAAAGGGAACTGAGTCCCGAAGGGACGGCACCTGAAATCCGGGGACTGACGTTCCCTCGCGAAAATGGCAGAAAACGTCCCGTCGGTCCCCAGGTTTCCGCACCCTCTACCGCTTTCTTGTCATTGCGCACGATTGATGGCGAGGCCTGCACTTCGATGTTACGACACACCCGACGAGCGATTCGATCGTGCAACAACTGCACCAGGCTCTTCCTCTTCTGCCCCTTCTGGTACATCCTGTTCGACCGGGATGGCAAATTCGGCAGCGATGTGTTCGAGTTTCTGAAAGCCAGTGGCATTCGCCCCATCGCACCAGTGCTCGAGGCCCCTGGCAAGTTATTGGGCAGTTCGCGCAGGCGACGCGAACGAGTGCTTGATGTCGATTGTTGAAGAGGTCGAGCGGTTCCGGGGCAACTATTTCTGAGACAAAGCATCTCAGTACAGCCGAGCGGAATCTGGGATTTCATATCTCTTTCGGTTAACCGCGCAGTGTTTGCCTGGCAATTAATAACCCTTATGCAGGCAAAGAGCGTCAGCAAACACACCTGGATTTCCGGCACATTTTCATTTCATTTTTAGACAAACGACAGAACTTATCCATAATCGACCGCGCCGAAGAACCGAAGCTGCAGAAAATTTGTTTTCTGCGGTAAGCAAGCGACTTGCGGATAATTTCGGCACACCGCGGTCTTACCTGACTGCAGTACTGCAGTCCACTTTGCAGGACATTCAAATGACTCAAGCGGAAGTAGTCTCACGCCTTTTTTTTGTTGCGTTCCTCTCGATTTTAGTCACTGGTTGCGGTTCATCCCATGTGACCCCTCACAGCTCCCTTTCGTCAATTGAGCTCACGGTCCAGAAGGCTGGAACGGGTGGGGGAACCGTCACAAGCAGTCCGTCGGGGATCAGTTGCGGAGTGGCGTGTACTGGGAGCTTTGGGAGTGGAACGTCGGTGACGCTGGCGGCGAAACCCGACGCTAACTCGTTATTTGCAGGTTGGTCAGGCGCGTGCTCCGGCACCAGTACGTGCGCGATCTCGCTTGCGATTCAAACGTCTGTCACTGCCAAATTCAACGCCTCTGAGCCGCCGCCAGCCACCGTTCAACTCACGGTGACGACTTTGGGCACCGGAACGGGAACGGTGACAAGCGCGCCCGCAGGCATAAGTTGCGGACTGATGTGCAGTGCAAGTTTCGCAACCGGGACGTCCGTCCTGTTGACTGCAAATCCGAGTGCCAGCTCGACCTTTACCGGGTGGACGGGAGCTTGTTCCGGCACGGCACCGTGCAGCCTGACCCTGGACAGCGATACCTCTGTGTGGGCGAACCTCTCTGCCGCACCAACAAGCGGGGGTCTAACCTCGCTCAATCACATCGTTTTCATGGTGCAGGAGCATAGCTCGTTCGATAACCACTTTGGAGCAATGCGAGAGTACTGGGCCAAGAATCGCTATCCGGACCAGTCGTTCGATGGTCTTCCGCAGTTCAATCCCACCTCCGGTGCGGCGCCTCTGTATGCGCCCCCTCCAACGAACCCCGGTTGCAACCCCGCGTTTCCTCCCCCCAACGACTGTGTGTATGACGCTAGCAATCCCGTAGCCTCGTTCCATCTGAAGTCGGTATGCACCGAAAACACGAGCTCGTCGTGGAACGAGAGCCATGTGAGCTGGAACTACCACGATCAATTGGGTTTGTATCCCCCCGCTGCCCTGGACGGATTCGTGTTCGTGGCCGGACACGACGCCCGCAACTATCGGCCGCCATTCACCGACGTGTCTGGGATCCGCGCCATGGGGTACTACGATGGAAATGACTTCAACTACTACTACTTTATGGCCTCGAACTTTGCCACTTCCGACCGTTGGTTCCACCCCGTGATGAGCCGGACCGGCGCCAATCGGGAGTACGTTATCGCGGGCACATCGCAGGGACGCGTCTATCCGAATGGGATGAATGCGGACGATTCTTCCTTGCTGACGGCAACCATGATTTTTGAAGTGCTCCAGAACGCGGGCATCACATGGAAGATCTACGTCAATCCCGACGGTAGCGGCTGTTCCGGGCCACCCTATGATCTCACCTGCCTGCTGAAGCAGACCTATGTTCAACCGTTTGTATTTGGGCAGAGCATTCCAACTATGTACCCCCAAAACTTCGCGACGATGTCGCAATACTTTACGGACTTGCAAAATGACACTCTGCCGCAGGTTGCGATTATTGAGCCTGCAACTGCCGCCGGTTTGGACGAGCATGCCTCCAGCGACCACGCAATGCCAACGAATGTCCAGTTGGGTGCGAATTACGCATCCTCGATCATCAACGCCCTGATGGAGAGCCGATCGTGGAAGGACTCGGCTTTCATATTCACCTACGATGAATACGGCGGATTGTACGACCATGTTTCACCACAGGTGACCGTAAACCCTGACGGCATCACGCCCATAGATATCAACCCTGGCGATGTCTGTTCAAACGCAACGGGTCCGATCTGCGATTTTACATACACCGGCTACCGGGTGCCGCTCATCGTTGTTTCGCCTTTTGCGAAAAAGAATTATGTGTCGCATACAATCGCCGATACGACGGCAATCTTGAGACTTATCGAGACACGCTTCAATCTGCCACCACTCACTGAACGGGACGCGGCCCAGCCGGACATGACGGAGTTCTTCGACTTCAAGAACCCGCCATGGGTCAAGCCGCCGACTCCTCCAACGCAGAATATAGATGGCGCTTGCTATATGGATCACTTGCCGTAGTCGGAGCGGCCGCGGGGGCAGATGTTTCCGCATGCTGCCCGTAAGCACGAACGGACGGGGAGATCGTGAGCAATCTAGAATCGATCTTGTCGGCGGGTGGCCCAGGCTTTTGATCGCGCCGGCACCCAGACACCGAGGGTGCCCCATCCTTCGCGCACTTTGCGAAGGGTGTGGGAAAACTGGGGACAGACGGATGGAGTGCACCCCAAAACTGAGACATGGAAAATGGTGACAGTTCTCGGGAGGAGAACGCATGTCACAAGAAGTTGGGAAGCGGGTTGAGTACGCGGTGG
>JADGNQ010000142.1 GCA_017883385.1 Candidatus Sulfotelmatobacter sp. | reverse complement strand
GGCACGCCGACCCACGCACAACCATGGGCTACACGCACGTGATTGGGGACGACCACAGGAAAGTGGCAGAGCAACTCGGGGGATTCTTTGCCCAAGTTCGGCTTAACTTGCCCAAGAAAGAAAGCGGCTCAGGAGATCTCGACTCCCAAGCCGCTGTGTAGCAAGAAGTTGTTTGGTTGCGGGGGGTGGATTTGAACCACCGACCTTTGGGTTATGAGCCCAAGGACATAAGTAATTTCAAGAACTTACAAGACGCGGGTGGCAACCTAAAAGCCTTGTAAGGAACGACAGAGATTCCTTATTGGACAGCTAAAGGACAGTCGCCGTATCAGTGCTGGTTTTCGCCGATGCGCAGTCTTGCCGAGCTAAAACGGGTCAATTTGTTGTCGACGGAAAGAACGACCCCGATCAGCGGACACAGTTGGTTTCCACGTGGCCATCACCGGGCGGCGAAAACAAATGTCCCCGCACCCTTGAACACCATTGGTACTTCGACTTCACGCACGATCCAGGGTTATTTCTGACAGGTGTCACTGACCATGGTCAAATGGGTAACCGTCATGTGACCGCGCTCGGCGGTGTGTTTATCCATGCCGTGCTCTTTCATCTCCTCTTTTGCGTCTTCCTTGATCCCGTGGGCTGTGGCATTTGCCACTACGCCGGTAATCTTGACCGTATGCCCGACATGTTCGTCTAGTTTGACGCTGTCGCTCTTGATCTCCCAGGTACCGCCGTTTTTGGCGGTGAAATTGTATTCATTGGCATCTTCGCCTTTCTGAAGACAGCCGGTGAGCGTCCGTGTTTTCTTGTGGGTGGTTTTTGTGGTGTCCTGCGCCGTGGCCAGTCCGGCCGCGCCCGCAAACATAAACAACGCAATAAGCCCAGTCACGATCTTGAGATTCATCATTGGCCTCCAGAGTTGAGAACTTGCCTCACAGGCGGGATGTTACGACTTGCGCACGGCGCGCGACTGATCAAACTTGCACACCCTTGAAAGGAGGCTGACATCATCGTAAACTGCCCGGGAATTCGATCGATTGCTCCCGGAGCACGAAGGCGAATACCCCCTGAAAGGGCCCGCTGTATTGCATGAATCCAATTTCGGCGGCTAGCTGCAATCTATCGTGTAACCGTGGCCTTCTAGACTAACGCCTTGATCCGACCAGTTGTGCACTTTGGTACAGGTGAACTCACGGCCCTGTGGTTAAATCAAAACATAGGGAATCGGAAAGAACACGTAGAAGTCGTCAGAGCTGGCGAAACTCAATCGTGTTGGTTCCAAAGTGATGAAGCTTTGGCTGCGAATTCTCGGCGGTGCGTACATTGTGGTGGGTGGCCTAAACTCTTCCATATTCTTGTTCATTCTGGGCGTGTACGGCGGAAAATGGGGAATCGAGGCGATCGGAGTTGAGGAATATGTTCCCGTAATCGGGCATTTTGGGGGATGGGTCATTTACGTGCTCCTCGGGTTTTCGGGGGGCGGCATGCTTGGGGGGTAGGCCTTCTCAAGCTGTCAGCTTGGTCCGGGAAGCTCGCGCTGCTTCTATCTCTGGCCAATCTTTTTATCGTTCCGTTCGGGACAATCATCGGACTGTCGACGATTCTGACTCTGCTTTCCAGGCAAGGCCGAGCGTTTCTGCTTCCTGCAGCCTGGAAACCACCGAACTCGGACAGAAGGACCCAACTAAGATCTGTAATCTTATAGCCTGTCTTTGAGATACGAAGGGCTGGCTCCGATTTGCCAATGTGAAGTCCTCATACGCAACTCCATTTGCTGGGAAGACATTAGCGCGTTCCACAAGCTCTTTGTGGCGCATGGAAGAGGTAAGCAAGCAGTCCTTTCGGATCTGCCGAGGGAGTGCGCGATTTTGATCAGCTTTCTGGGTGCACGTGGTCCGATAATCGAATCGTGAGGAACGAAAAGGCTACGAGAGCGACCCAGATCTACGAGTCGTTCGCAGTGTCCGTCTCACTGAAGGAAATGGCCACATGCATCGCTGGCTCAAAACCTGCTGCGCACTGATGCCACCATTGGCTTTGAGGCTGATACAGAGCCCTGCAATCCTCCTAGTGACCATCATTCTGCTCGGGTCAACCACACTCTCCCAATCGGATTCTGGGCGCCCGGGATTGTCGGCGAACGAGCTGGCGCGGAAGGTAGTGACCAACGAACTGAAATTCCAAAATGAAGAGCTCGGCCACTGGATGTACCAACTCGAAAAGGAAGAATCCGGAAGGAAACAGGACCAGGTAATTGTTGAAACAAAAGTTGGATCGCTCAGTCGCCTACTGTCGATTGGCGGCCTCCCACTTAACGCTAAACAGCGACTGAAAGAAAACCAGCGCATTCAGAAGCTGGTGAGCAACCCAGCTGAGCAACGGAAATTACAGCAGGCGAGCAGCAAGAAAGCAGAACAAGGGGAGCGACTGTTCAAGATTCTGGCTGATGTCTTCTTATTCGACTACGCAAGCCGTGAGGGAGATCTCGTACAGCTAACCTTCAGACCGAGTCCGACTTTCCAACCGCCTTCCATGGAAGCTCGCGTTTTCCAGCATATGCAAGGTGAGATGACCGTCGATACTAAACAAGGAAGACTGGCAGCGATTAAGGGGCATCTCGTGGAAGATGTGAAATTCGGAGGCGGGTTGTTAGGGCACTTAGACAAGGGGGGCCGCTTTGAAGTCAGGCAGACAGAAGTTGCACCAGGTCAATGGGAAATGACTGCCCTGCTTGTGGACATGAAAGGGAAAGCTCTCCTTTTCAAGACAATCGATGTGCAGCAGGTCGAAAGCCACAGTGATTTTCACCGAGTGCCCGATGACCTGACACTTGCGGAGGCGGCGAGTATACTCAACGGCCAAACCCTAGCAGCGGATAATCGCTAAGGCGAGGCAAAGAAGAGCTGCCAAATTGTGCATCCGTCAGTGTCACTCTCAATCAGACCCTCTAGGTTCCTGTCGGCTTCTCACTATTGTAGACGATCGCATGCGCGCCCCGCCAACCGTCAGCGCAATCCCGCCTGCGATCAGCACAACGCTGATGATTGGTGACACACGTTCACTCTGGGTGGTCTCCACCCCGATGTTCACATCTCCGGCTTTAATTCCATGCTTTTCGGTATGGGGAATCGGCACGAGCAGGGATGCGATACCGAGCACAACCATAATCAGGCCTGCTAATAGCATGATTTTCATAAATGGCTCCGGCGACAATTGCAGCACACAACGCACACTTCTGTGAGAGCGACGCCGCTCAACCTGTTTCGTTGTTCTTGCTTCATTTTTCGCGTCCGAAGGTATCCGGTGCTTCCTCGATGCGCTGTGGTCCTCCGTCTGGGTGTTCCAGTTCTCGCATTCTGATCGCCTCACGCGCCAAGACAAACCGCAACCGCATCATCTGCATATCCAATTCCACCAGCGCAACTACGTGAGGAACGGCCTGCTTGTCGCGGCGGCTGGCAAATATCGGAGACCCTCGCTTGCACGTCGATGAGAGGCCTCGCGGTCGATCAGCAGTCCTGCAATTGCGCAATCGCGGGCAATAACTTCTGGCCAAACGGTCTTTGGCTATGAACGCGTTTATCCACTCTGCCCTCAGTTCGGCGAGGTGGCCTTTTGCTCCTTAATCTGGATGTCATTCACCACCTGCTTCACATTCGGAACTGCAGAAGCGACCCTGTCGGCCAGGGCGCGCCTGGATTGTGAGTTGACCTCTCCAGTGAGCGTAACCACACCATTCTTGACCTCATATTTGACACTTTTGTGAAGTTTGTTCTGGATGAGAGCAGCGTCCAAGTTCTTCTCGATAGCCTTGTCGAGATCAGAGGTCACCGCCTTTGCCTCGCTTTCACCACCCGGAGGCATCACGGCAATTTGATTCGCGACAACCTGCCCAGTTGCGATTGACTTTGCAATCGATTCGGCCTGTGATTTGTCCGCGTCAGCTGCGACGTGTCCCCCAAGAGTCACTACACCCTTGTCGCGATCTTGACTCACGGAGACATCTTTGAGGCCGGCTTGATCGAACGATTTGCGGATGCTGTCAGAAACATCGGGTGATTGCCTGGCCGTCCCCGAGCAACCTACAAGGGTCACGATTCCGAGCAGGATGAGCAAGCTTACGCACAGCTTGAGTGTTTTCATATTTCTCCTTTATTAAGAGATAGGATTTCGTCCACAAAGACGGCCCAATTCGTCGGTGCCTTGGGACGTTCGAGCCCTCCAAACCCCTCCAAACTTCAACGGGGCATATGCATTCCGCCGAACACGTAGAAGAGCACCAGAATGATGAGGACCAACCCAAAGATTCCGACGCCTCCGCCCGTTCCCCACCTCTGATATCCGTAATAGCCACCACCGCCGCCGAACGCGAGCAGCAGGATGATAATGAGCACGATCATTAACATGGGAATCTCCTTTCAACTGCAGACTGGCTTCGATCTCCCACCGGGTAGTCGTCGAGCATCAAACGGGCGATAGCCTGTCGCTGGACCACCTCGTTGCGACCGGCTATCGCCTTGTTCTCCCCGCGCTAACTCCAATAGGGCTTGGCCCCGTAATACTTGAACACTTGGGTGCCCCAGGCGCGGTCAGCCATGTTGGGCCAGTGATCCTTGTCGAAGCCGGGGGCGCGCTTGAGCAACTCTTTATCGACGTTCAGAATGAATCTCTTTTCAACCTTGTCGACGGTGAGAGCACTCCAGGGAATGGCAAATAACTTATCCCCCATGCCCAGGAAGCCTCCGAAAGAGAGAACCGCGTAAGCGATACGGCCCGTATCCAGATCGATCATCAAATGCTCAATTTTTCCGAGATCTTCTTTTTGAAGATTTACGACCTTATCGCCCGTAAGCGTGTCTGCCGCCAAAACTCTTGTTTCACGCGCCAGATTGATTTCTGCGATGCTCGCCATAATGTCTCCTTTTGTTCGATTAAGAATTTGGATGAACTACGAAAATAATTCACTCTGCAAATGCTGAGGGCCTGCCCAGTCATGGGCGAGCCAACCGTTGGGATGTTGTTTTGAGGGTGGCCATGGGTACTGACGTACCGGTCGAGAAATTCAGGTGGCCGGGATCTTGCTCCAGTTTTAAATCTAAAAACTTTCTCAGGGTCGCGTCTGTTCAAAATTGCTCACCGCGGCGGTAGATCACCTCAGAACTCCTCTTGCGGTACGCCGGGTTCTGTTGTCGTGTTCGAGGAAAGAAATGTCTAGCTTGGCTGGCGTGCCTAGCTGAAAATGTTTAGCGATGAACATTCCAGCCATGGCGGGCGTCTATGACCTTGCCTACCGGTTTGCCGCGGCTCTCGGAATCGGCCTGCTCATCGGCGCGGAGCGGGAGCGACGAAAAGGGGAGGGTCCGTCGCGCTCTCCGGCCGGTATACGGACTTTCATGATTGCTTCTCTGTCAGGCGGAGTGAGCTTCGCATTGGGGGGTGTGCCACTGCTGGCGATAACGCTTCTTGGAGTAGCTGGCTTGTGTGCGATCGGATACATGCGCACCGAAGAGCAGGATCCTGGTCTGACCACCGAAACCGCTCTCTTGCTGACCGTACTGCTCGGCGGATTTGCCCTGAAGGAACCGGTGACCGCTTCGGCCTTGGCGGTGACGGTGGCGATCGCGCTCATGGCTCGAACCCGAATTCACCATTTCATACGTGATGTACTCAGCGAGGAGGAACTGACAGATGCTCTTATCTTCGCGGCTGCCGCGCTGGTGGTACTTCCGTTGGTTCCTGATCGATACGTTGGTCCGTTCAGCGCCACTAATCCTCGGACGATCTGGAAGATCGTGATTTTGATCATGTCGATCAGCACCGGGGGCCATATTGCCGTGCGTCTTCTCGGGACTCGGTTCGGGCTTCCCTTGGCGGGGTTGGCTTCTGGTTTTGTATCGAGTGTGGCCACGATCGCGTCGATGGGGGCACGTGCACGAAAGGATGCGCTGATTTCGCGGCCTGCAGTGGCTGGAGCGGTGCTGTCCACGGTAGCCACGGTGATTCAGTTGGCTGTCGTGTTGGCAGCTACCAACTGGCCTACATTTTCGGTGTTGAAGGTCTCCCTTGTGGGAGCGGGACTTGCGGCGATCATCTACGGGGCGCTATTCACGTTCAGGAATATTCAACAAGGCGTGCCAGATTCAATGCAGGTCGGGAGGGTTTTTAGTCTGAAGACGACACTGATATTTGCAGGTACGATCGCTCTGGTGCAGTTAGCCTCGGCGGCGCTCAATGCGAAGTTCGGCAGAGCCGGAGTGATCGCTGCGGCTGCGGCCGCCGGCTTCGCCGATACGCATTCCGCCGCTGTGTCGGTAGCGTCGCAGGTTGCGTCCGGCAAGCTGAGTGCTCAGGAGAGCGTGCTTCCAATCCTTGCCGGGCTAACCACGAATACTGTTACCAAGATGGTTGTTGCCATCAGCAGTGGTGGCAGACGCTTTGCCTTGCAGATCATTCCGGGGCGGATTCTTGTGGTTTTGGGTGCATGGTTCGGGATGATCTTCTCTCGCTTCCGTTAATTGCCGATCTGTCTCGTACGAAATCTAATATCGGTCGTGCGATAAAAGGGACGTGCCCTAGGCAAGAGGGGCGGCGCTTGCAATGGAACCGGCACAATCTGCACAGAGCAGCGCGCGTGGCGTGCCACAACTTCCGAAAGACTGCCGACCGCCTATACCATGCGCCCCGTGGAACGTATCCCGCGGAATACGTTCCACGAACGCACTTCCTCTCCCTGTTTTGTTACTCGCCGCTGGGGTGTGGAGTTTGCGATGTGCTCCTCGGCAGTTCCGGGGGCTTGATGTAGCTCGCCGGTATCGGCCCTGTCAGTGAGTCCATCCAAGCTTCGATCGGCTTAACCTGCGCGTCGGTGAGCGTGACTCCACGCTGGTGAATCGCCATGTTGCGGATCGCCTGGTCCAGCGTCGCCACCGAACCGTCATGAAAGTAGGGTCCTGTCTTCTTGATGTTCCGCAGCGAGGGAACCTTGAAGACCATCTTGTCCATGTCGTCCTTGGTCAACTGGTAGACTCCCTGGTCGGTTTGGTTGGGCCACGGTTTCACGACGCCGAGCTTCTGATAGGCCGACCCACCGACGTACGGACCGGCATGGCACCACTGACAGCCGGTGGCGGCAAATGTATTGAAGCCTGATTTCTGGGCGTCGGTCAGGGCCGACTGGTCGCCTTGGATAAAGGCGTCCCAAGCCGATGGAGTCACGAGCCCACGCTCGAACGCTCCAATCGCCAACGCCATGTTGTCGTAGGTAATCGGATCAGTCTCTTTTGGAAAGGCTACGTGGAAAAGCGCAAGGTAGTCAGGCATAGACTTGATCACTTCGACGGCCGCGGCATTGGAGGGCATCGCCATTTCAACCGGGTTCGTGATCGGACCTTTTGCCTGCTCCTCAACTGTGGGAGCCCGGCCATCCCAGAACTGCACAAAATGCCCGGCGGCGTTGTAGACGGTTGGCGCGTTGCGTTTCCCCTGCTGGTTCTTGAAGCCGGTTGAGACTCTCTTGGATTCAGCACCATAGGCATCGAGCGGATGGCAAGTGTTGCAGGAAATCTTCTGGTTGGCCGAAAGGCGAGGATCGTAGTACAGGATTCGGCCCAGCTTCACTGTCGCGTCCGTCACCGGATTATCGAGCGAACTCATCACCGCAGGAAGCGGCGCAAAGAGCTGTAATGCCTCGGTGTTCACCTGAACCTTGCCGGATGCTGAGAGAAGGTAGGTGACGGGGATGAGCACGAGCGTGAGTAGCAAAGCGAACCATCTTACCTGGCGTGAGCTAGGACTTGACATAAGCGCCCCCTGGAGGGATGCCCAACCGCTTGGTGGGTAGAGGCCGGGCACTATTGTCATATTTGCAGGGAAGCAGCAGAATCCTCAAGGACATCAATCACGTCGCCCTGTGAACAAGGTCACACCCGGCGAAAGGGATCCAGGAGAGAAGAAATCACGGGATCTGCCTCCATAATGTTATCGGCGATGTCCTGAACGATAGATCGCTAATTGGTGACGAGGACTATCGGACCGATACGAAGCGGCTCGAAGAACCATACGGATTCATTTTGCAGGCATTGAGGGCTCCGTATCAGAAACACCTCCGCAGGGATTGCAGGGGCCAGTGAAGCGAGCGGAGTTGCACGTTCGTAGTGCGCCTGCGAGGTTTGGCCATTCTCTTACCGCATCCCTGAACGTCAATGGGATGCGCCCTACTCCATGGACCCGTTGCGAATCAACGGAGCAGGGCGTAGCTTGGACGCCACCGTCTCAGCGAAGCGACTGGAAGCCGAGGATCTGCCCGAGGGTGACCTCAAGCACGATATACGAGCCGTTCGAATATTCCCCGTATTGATAGCGGCTGTTGAATCCGTCTTCGTAGCCGTGACGAAAGCCCTGACGAAAATAGTAGTTGTACTCGTCCTGGTCGACGTAATAGCCCGTGTAGCCATAGTTCGCGTCCTGATAGGCGAACGAACCCTGGTAGTTGGAATGCCAGCGATCCTGCCGGTCCGCTTCTCCAGCGCGGAAGCCTTGCTCGTAGCCGTAGTTCACGGCCTGACGTAGCAAGTCTGCGCCGTACTGATTCGTCTCGTAGTATCTGTCACCGCGATGGTAACGATAGATCGGAGCCGAGTAGAAATACGGATCACGATCGTAATCGTGGTCGCGGTCGCCACGGATGCGTACCTCCTGCTGGCGTATCCGCTCTATGTAGTCTTGCTGATAACGGTATTGCGACGCACGGTTTTGTTGCTGTAGCAGCGCCGTCTGCCGCTGTGCGGTCTGCAGTTGCTGTTGCTGCTGCTGCTGATCTAGATGTTGACGGTACTGGACGCTGCGCTGCTGCTGCTGTGAAATGAGTTGCTGTTGGCGCTGTTGCGAGAGCCGCGCCCGTTGCTGTTGGTCCTGCTGTTCCCGCTGCTGTCGCTGCGCTTGTTGCTGCTGGTTCTGTTCTTGCTGGTTCTGTTCTTGCTGTTTCTGCTGCTGGGCCTTTTGCTGTTGATTCTGCTGTTGATTCTGCTGTTGCTGCTTCTGCTGCTGCGCCTGCTGCTGTTGGTTCTGCTGTTGCTGTTTCTGCTGCTGAGCTTTTTGCTGCTGGTTCTGCTGTTGCTGCTTCTGCTGCTGGGCTTTTTGCTGTTGGTTCTGTTGTTGCTGCTTCTGCTGCTGCGCCTGTTGCTGTTGGTTCTGCGGTTGCTGTTTCTGCTGCTGGGCTTTTTGCTGTTGGTTCTGTTGTTGCTGTTTCTGCTGCTGCGCTTGTTGTTGTTGGTTCTTCTGTTGCTGCTTCTGCTGCTGGGCACTCTTAGCCTGGCCCTGCTGGTTCTCGGGCTGGGCTTGTTCCTTCTGCTTGGCCTGCTTTTCGTCCTGCTGATCCTGCTGAGCATAAGCAGGAGCGGTGGTTCCGACAAAACAGAACAGAACTGCCGCGGTGATGATGAATCCGAATCGTTTCATGAAAGTTACCTCACATTTCCGCTTACGAGCGTTACCTCACGCTTCCAGCGTAAGCGTCGCAAAAGGTGGTTAACTGTCTCGTTTTGACCACTTGAGAGCGCATCATGTTGCAGCGGTGGCTGTAGTTGTGCCCAATGTTTCTGCGCGTGCACGAGGAACCGCTTTGGGGCGGCCCGAAAAACCGAAAGGGCAGCCAGGCACTAGCGTGAGCGTGGGTTAAGCTTGCGTGCTAGCAGAGTGATTAGCCAGAAAGCCGTATAGCGGCCCGGAGCCGTGATGTAGAGTCTCACTATGCCTGGTGTGCAAGGGGTTGCCTGTCAGCCCCGCCGACTGCGTCAGGATTTGCGGTGAATTGTCGCACCGTCGACATCATGGAGTTCTTGCGGACTGTGAGTGCGTCCACAGCTGCACCCTGTGATGTTCTTCATAATCGAGAGGGAGGCCAATGGAAAGAAAACAGGCCACGACCACGTTTTTCTTGCTGGCTTTGTCCGCCATTGCGCTCTACTTCTGTTACGTCATCGCCAGGCCCTTTCTCAGCCCCGTCTTCTTGGCAGTAATGATGGCGATTGTTTTCCATCCTGTCCACGCTCGAATTCAGGCGCACATCCACGGTCGGAATACGGCGGCTCTAATCTCTACAATTCTGGTACTACTCGCGCTAATTGTTCCAGCGGTTGGATTGGGGGTGGTGGTGAGTCAGGAGATCAGAGGGCTGTATCAGTTGCTGAACGAGAGGAGTGCTGCACAGGGCGGTTGGAACCCATGGGTGATGCATGCGATGGATCGTCTCGCCAGCTGGGCCGGGAGGTACGTTGATCTGTCCTCATTTGATTTGCGCGGCGCGCTACTGCGATGGCTGGAGCAGATCAGCCGGTCGTTGCTTTCCTGGGGTGCTTGGGCCGCCAGCAATATCATTTCTTTCGTCGCAGATGCCGTGATTACACTCTTCACTTTGTTTTTTCTCTTCCGGGAAGGTGGATCGATGAGGGAGCACGCGGAAACAGTCCTTCCCCTCAACGCTAGTCAAGTGGAACGCCTATTCACGGGCCTCAGCAACTCGATTGTTGCCAACGTGTACGGTTGTCTGGCGGTGGGTGTGGCTCAGGGGACTCTTGCGAGCCTGGCTTTCTGGGTCCTGGGTCTGCCTTCTCCGGTTCTATGGGGACTGGTCACGGCGTTGTTTTCGCTCGTTCCAATCATTGGCTCGGCGGCAGTGTGGGGGCCCGCCGTGATTATCCTGGTCATCGGAGGACATTGGTGGAAAGCGCTGATCTTGTTGGGTTGGGGAGCTGGGGTCGTCGGGCAAATAGATACCTTGGTCCGGCCCTACGTGATCAGCGGACGGGTCAAGATGCACACGCTGCCGATCTTTTTCGCCCTGCTGGGTGGCGTGGAGGCATTCGGCCTCATGGGGCTCTTCATTGGCCCGGTCGTCCTCTCGGTTACGCTCGTAGTGCTTGAGATGTTGCGGGAGACGAACTTGGATTACACCGCTGCAAGATAGCCGCGAACCGTCAGGCTGGGAACTGGCAAGGGGAAGGCGGCGCACTATGTTTCGTGATCCGTTAAAACGATGGGAGGAGAGGACTTCTGCTCAATTGCAGCTTGAAGTCCCGATTCAAACGACACTCCCCCGTGGAATTGAGAGGCGTACGATTTCCCAGTACGATAGAGGGAGATAAACTCACAACGAGGTGGGAATGGGGAGAATCCGACGCCGCGAAGCGTTGTCTTTGAGAGCCTTCGCCGGCATCATGGTGCTTGTTCTGTGTTTGGTCTGGCCAAACGAGATCGCGGCCTATGCTGTCCTGGCGCATGAAGCGATCATTGACAGCGTATGGAACACCAACATACGACCCTTACTGCTGAAGCGTTTTCCCGATGCCACGGCAGAAGAACTCAAAGAAGCACACGGCTATGCGTACGGCGGGGCGATTATCCAGGACATGGGCTACTACCCGCACGGAAGCTTTTTCTTCAGCGACTTGACGCACTATGTGCGGAGCGGAGACTTCGTTATGGCTCTTCTCCATGATTCCAAGGATCTCAACGGCTATGCCTTCGCACTTGGGGCCCTCGCTCACTACGCCTCGGACAACGAAGGTCACCCCTTCGGCACGAATCGAGCTGTTCCGCTCCTGTATCCCAAGTTGAAAACGAAATACGGCGACTCCGTGACCTATGAAGAAGACAAGCTGGCGCACGTGAAGACGGAATTTGGATTCGACGTTCTGGAAGTAGCACATGGACGTTACGCTCCGGATAGTTACCACGACTTCATCGGCTTTGGAGTTTCGGTTCCTCTCCTGGAACAAGCCTT
>JADGNQ010000141.1 GCA_017883385.1 Candidatus Sulfotelmatobacter sp. | reverse complement strand
TGTGCAGGATGTCTACATCTATATCTGGCGGAACGCAGGGGCATATTCGCCCGAGCGCGCCTCCGCGATTGGCTGGCTGTACATGCTGGCCCGCAGCCGCGCGCTCGATAGCCTGCGGCAGGCCTGGAAATCGCGCGTCACTTCCGCTATCGATGACGAAGTCGTCCCCACTCCGCTGAACCAAGCTGAACCACTTGGTCCGGGACGCGGTTCGGGGAGTCTGGCTCAGCGACTACGGTTCTTTCTCGCCTTCATCGGGGATCCCGATTTTCGAGAGGCGGTAGCGCAGGGCATTACGAGAGAGACCCAGTAGGCGCGCGGCCTGGCTCTTGTTGCCATTGGCGCGGCGCAGGGCTTCCTGCACCATTTCGTCTTCCCACTGTTCCAGGGTCATCCCGTCGGGGAGAAATCCTGATGCTCCGTTGGCCACCTTCGCAGGACGGATATCCAAGTGGATATCTGCAGGCTCAAGCACGCTACCCTTGGCGAGTGCGCAGGCGCGTTCGACGATGTTCTGCAACTCGCGAACATTTCCGGGCCAGTGATAGTTCACCAGGATCTGCATCGCATGCGGCGAAATTGCTTCCACGGGCTTGCCGGATTCTCCGGTGAAGCGCGAGATGAACAGGTTCACCAAATCCGGAATGTCTTCCCTGCGTTCACGCAACGGTGCAATGTCGATGGGGACAACGTTCAGGCGATAGTAAAGATCTTCGCGAAATGTGCCTTGCTCGAGCGCTTCGCGCAGATCCTTGTTGGTGGCGGCGATGAGGCGCACGTCAACCTTGATCGTGCGCGTGCCGCCGAGGCGCTCGAACTCGCGCTCCTGCAGGACGCGCAGTAGTTTCACTTGCGTGGCCGGCGGCACGTCGCCGATCTCGTCGAGGAACAGCGTGCCCTTGTCGGCCAGTTCGAACTTGCCCGGTTTCGCGGCGACCGCTCCCGTAAACGCGCCTTTCTCGAAGCCGAACAGTTCGCTTTCCAGGAGATTCTCAGGGATCGCGGTGCTGTTGATCTTGGTGAACGGCCCCGACGCGCGGCGGGATTTTTCGTGAATCGCGCGCGCGATCAAATCCTTGCCGACGCCGCTCTCTCCACCCAGCAGCACCGTCGCGTTCGTGGGGGCGACGCGCTCCACAGTCGCCAGCACTTCCTGCATTTTCGGACTGCGGGCCACCACGTTGGGGTGCGCATAGCGCTTGCCTAGCGCTTCGCGCAGCGAGCGATTCTCTTCGCGCAGATTGCGAACGTCTAGTTCCTTGTGGAGGACCATCCGCATCTCGGTCAGCGAAAACGGTTTCAGAACGTAGTCGCTGGCCCCGGCCTTCATGGCCTCGACTGCAGTTTCGACGCTACCGAATGCAGTCATCACAACCACGGGCATTGCAGCGTTCTGGCGCTTGATTGTCTGCAGAAACTCCAGACCGTCCATACCGGGAAGCTTGAGGTCGGTCAGCACCAGATCGATGGGGTTTTCGCGCAGCAGCTTGAGACCAGCCTCGGCGTCTCCCGCAGAGAACGTAGTGAATCCGTCTTCGCCGAGGTTCAACTCGAGCAGGCGGCGCATCTTGGCCTCGTCCTCGACAATCAGAATTGCCGGCATGGAAGCCCCTTCCTCGATTCGCCGAGTCTCACGAGATCACCAGATGAGCGGGCTCATCAAACGCAGCCTTTTCGCTGGCGGCGGGAAAAAACATCACGAAAGAAGCGCCGATTGCTGCGCCACCGCTGGCGGGCGCGCCCGCCGCTTCGATGCGGATGGATGCGTGATGTCCGTCCATAATCTTCGAGACGATCGATAACCCCAAGCCCACGCCGGATTTCTTCGTGGTGACGAACGGATTGAAGATCTGCTCGCGTAGCTCAGCGGGAATGCCAGGCCCCGTGTCTTCGATGCGTACTTCCACTCCGCCCGTGTTGTTGCCGTCGCGCGCGGCTACCCGCGATTTCCCAACCTTCACACGCAGCAGACCACCGTTAGCGCCCATGGCATCGTAGGCATTCTGCACGATGTTGACGAAGGCCTGCTCACATAGACTCTCATCCAGCGCCACCGGTGGCAGATTAGGAGCGTAGTCCCTCTCCACTCGCACTGCCGCGTCCTTGCACGCCTTCGCGACGTCATTCAAAGCACGGTCGAGTACGGAGGTGATGTCCTGGGGCGTGAGATCGGCATGCAACGGCCGCGCGAAATCCAAGAAGCGCGTTACCAGCGCGCTCAGGCGATTGGTCTCGCTGGAAATGTAGCCGGCCAGTTCGCTCGCCAGCGGGTTGGATTCACCGAGTTTCTGGGTCAGCATCTCCGCCGAACCTTTGATCACGCCCAACGGATTGCGAATCTCGTGCGCAAGTCCGGCCGACATCTGGCCCAGAGCTGCCAACCGTTCCGAGCGCCGCGCTTCGGCCTGCGCCTGCTCCAGGCGGCGGTTGGTCTCGGCTAGAGTTTCTGCCAGTTCCTGATAACGCTTAGTCTGCCGTCGGCTCTCGACCACATATCGATTAACCACCATCGCAGCGAGAAAGAAGAACAGAACACGGATCGCGAGTTCGAAGTAACTCTCTGGTGTGATCTCGAATTCCAGGATCTCCGGGTTAAGAGCAGGGTAGAGGTAAGAACAGTAAGCAGCCGAGGCTAGGGTAGTCCATGCCAACGTCGCCCAGGGACCGAAATACTCCGCCGCCGTGATTACTGGCAGGAGATAGATTGGATAGTAGCTGCTGTTGATGCTGATTTCGCCGGTGTGGCCAATCAGCAGGGTCGCCAGGCCAATCTTGATGAGAACGATGTAAGCGGGACCACGGCGAGGTATGCGCCTCACCAGCCAGCCCTCGGCTAACTGCATCAGCCCGAAAGCCAGCAGGATCTCCTGCTTATGGATCTCCTTGACTGGCGGCAGAAGAGCCAATCCGGCCAGGAACATAAGCCAGATGACATCCATCCAAGTGACGGCGCGACGTTTTGCTTCGGTCATTTCACTGCCCACTACAGCTGCGTCATCCCGAGCGCGTTCTTTGCGCGAAGGACGCATGCGCTCGGTTGGCTGCATCGGCGCTACCGACAACTACATTGGTCCTTACGCTTTGCTCAGGATGACAATGAGTATTCCGCGCGAGCTGCTTCACCGACCATGCAAGCACTCACCACAAAAGACTACGCCGGGAGAGGTCGCGCCGCTCCCGGCGTTGCCGTTATTGATTGTCCGGTCCGCAAGTGCATCTCATGCGAACCCTATCACACCGCAAAGAACCAGTCAGCGTCAACGACCCTTCTTCGAGGGCGTGGCCGATTTAGATTCCGGAGCGCGCGGCGCTGGCGCCGACCTCGGAGCCGCCGACGGCGGAGGAGTAGCTGGCCGCTGTTGCTGCCACTGATGGAACTTCTCCTCCTGCTGCCGCTCCTGTTGCTGGTTACGCTCCTGCACCGGAGGCGCCTGCCGCACTAGCGGATGCGTCTCCTGAATCGGAGACCTCATCTCTTCCCGCTGCGGGGGACGGTAGGGCTCCCGGTTCACGGGCTGTTGCATGTTGTTCTCCGGCTGCTGCACATTTCGATTCGCGGGCTGCTGCATGTTCCGGTTCTCCGGCTGCGGAGTTCCCTGCTGCTCGTAGACTCGCGGTTGCGCCTGCGGAATTGTCCTCACCTGCGGGTTCCCGGCGTTAGGTTGACTAAACGGTCTGAAGCCCTCCTGTGTCGGTTGCTGGCGCCCACCCGGATTCATTTGTCGAGGTTGTGCAGGTCCGACCGGACGAACCATTTCCTGCTCGTTGAGGCGTCCTCCAGCCTGTTGCTGCCGCTGCTCGATCGGACGCGGCGGCGCCTGCGGCGTTCTGACTGCGACCACCGGACGGCTGATGGTGGACACCGGCGGCCTCACGGTTGCTGGCCGGCCTGATCCAATCACGCTGGCCCGGATCGGTTCCGCCCGCACCATGTGTGATATTGGCGCGGACGCGATCTCCCGCGGTTCAACCCGCATGATGTTCCCTGCCACCGGACGCGCGTTCACAAAGGTGTCATGCGAGACTACCGTCACGCCGTTGTTCACACGTTGATTCACGTACGTAACGTTGTTGACGGTTCTGTTCCGGTTGACGTAGACGTTCGTCACTTTCGTGATATTCACCGTCGTGTTGGTGATGTTCACATTGTTGACGTACGCACGGCTCACGCGATAACCCGGCATGTACACTTCTCCGGGAGCAAGCGGGAACCATCCCACGCCCGCACCAGCCGAGAAGCGGAAACCCGGGCCGCCACCCACGAATGCCACCAGTGCTGGAGCCCACACCGGCCGTACGACGACCGGTCCCGGAACCCAGAACCATCCGCCGTTCACCGAGGCCCAGCGGCCGTAGTGAAAGGGAGCGAATCCCCAGGGTTCGTCTCCGACCCAGGTCCAGCCCCAGCGGCCGACATAAACCCAGTGACCATAGCGGTACGGAGCCCATCCCACGACAACGGCGCGCGGCCGCCAGCAGGGACCGTAGCCGGCGACGTAACTCCAGTCGCCGTACTCGTCGAGATCTTCGTAGCCCGTCATTTCGCGCGAGACATAATTCGCGGAGTCGGCGTGATCTTCGCGATCGTCGCGCTCAAAGGCCCAGCTGTCGAAATCATCCCGGCCGGGGATCTGCCCGAGGTCGTAATCGATGTGCTGCTCGTCGCCGGTAAACGTAGCCGACTGATTGGCGAGGACGGTGTAGGAAAAACCACCGCCGGTGACTCGACCACGCCCGTGCCAGACGGTGGTTACAGTCTGGCTTCCGTCCTGGCTTACGTCCACGCGGTACTCGCCGGGCTGCAGCAGAGTAAACGCGATGTTCGGCGTGTCGACTTCATACGTATCGTCATCATCGAGATGGCGCACGCGCAGAATGAGCGATCCCTGTGCCAGCCGGATCTGCGTGGAGCGGTCATCGAGCGCAAGAAAAGTAATTCCGGTCTTCGGGCCCAGGCGAAGAGCTGCCGATCCCACGTGAACTTCGGCGCGCGAGTCTTCATCTGCCCAGAGGTCATCGCCGCCCACCATGGGCCGGTTGGGCACCGCGGTAACCCAGTCGTCTTCTCCGGCAGGTCGAAATGAGATCGAACCCTGCGAGTAGTCCAGACGCGCCACGCGGCCCGGAGGATCCTGGCTCTGATCCTGGTCTTGGTCCTGGTCCTGATCTTGGACCTGATCCTGCCTGTCATCTTGTGCTTGTGCTTTTGCTTTGGTCGAAACTTGCAGGACAAGCGCGAAGCTCGCCAGCAGTAACATCCAGGTGTACAGCTTGCGTGTTTTCATATCCTCGCCCCGACGGAACTGAAATCCGTATCCCTCGATCTTACTCACATCCCGTTAAACCCCATAGAGACGGTTTAGTTTCCGGGGACACCGAAGTGCTTGTGCGGCGGGGACTTGGGAGAACGGAGGAATGACGTAGAGACGTTGCTTCCAACGTCTCTCTCACCATCTGCGGAATGCCGCCGGCAGAGACGTAGCAAGCTACGTCTCTACCATGGCGTTTTTTGCGGCGCAAGCCGGGGAATCCCACGGGTGTGATCGTACGCATTGCCGAAGCTACTTGCAAAACAGTACAGTTCTGTTCTAAGCCAGTTGCATGGAATCCAAGCCGTGGGCTCCACGATCCTGCTCCCAGAGGACTCGATGAGCATCGCCACACTGAACGACATCTTCTTCGCATCCGTCGAACGCAATCTCGACCGCATGATGCTCTACCGCGATGCGGGCAAGTGGCTGCCCGTCACGTCGCGCGAGTTTGGCAAGAGCGTGGCCCGCACCGCGCGCACGCTGCGAGCCTGGGGAATTGTCCCGGGGGACCGCGTTGCCATTCTCAGCGAGAACCGTCCGGAGTGGCCGGTGGCCGACATGGCCTGCCTGTTGCTCGGGGCCGTGACCGTCCCGCTCTACACGACCCTCACGGCGGAGCAAAGCGCGTTCATGCTGAACGATTCCGGCTGCCGTGCCATTTTTGTTTCCTCGGACCAGCAACTGCACAAGATCCTGTCGATTCTTCCGCAGACCCAGATCGAAAGAATCGTGGTTATGGACCCAGTAGACCCGACTGGCGATCTTGCGCCCTTCGTCGGCAAGTGCGCGACCATGAGTCAGATTACGCTTCAGGGTCCGGAAGATCTGGGTCCGGAAATCGAGTGCCGGGCGCGCTCCATCGGTCCCGATGATCTGGCGACGATTGTGTACACCTCGGGCACGACCGGCACGTCCAAAGGCGCAATGCTCACGCACGGCAACATCGCCTCGAACATTCAGTGCTCGCTGCTGGGCTTCAACATGCAGCCCGGCCTGATCAGCATCTCGTTCCTGCCGCTGTGCCACATCACCGCGCGTCACGTGGATTTCGCCATGCTCTATCACGGCGTGACCCTCGCCTACTGCCCTTTTATGGACCGACTGCCGACAAGCCTGCTCGAGGTGCGGCCCACCGTCTTCGTCGCGGTGCCTCGCGTTTACGAAAAGATCTATGCGCAGGCGCAGCAGAAAGCGAAGGGATTCCCCAAGCGCAGCATCTTCAACTGGGCTCTCTCTGTAGGACGAAGTCATAAGCCCGAGATTCTCGCCGGGCAAACTCCCACGTCACGCAGTTGGAGGCTGGCCAACAAGTTGGTATTTTCGAAGATTCGCGAAGGCTTGGGCGGGCGGGTCGGAGTTTTCATTTCGGGTGGCGCGCCACTGGGCCGGGAGATTGCCGAGTGGTATGCGAGCGCCGGCATCCGCATTCACGAAGGCTACGGACTCACCGAGACATCGCCCGTCATCGCGGTCAACACTCCCGTCAATCACCGCATTGGAACCGTGGGCAAGGTTCTGCCGAATCTGGAAGTCCGCATCGCCGAAGACGGCGAGATCCTGGTGAAGGGCCCCTCGGTCTTCAAGGGCTACTGGAACCGTCCGGAAGAAACGAAGGCGTCGCTGGTGGACGGCTGGTTTAAGACCGGTGACATTGGCAACATTGACGCCGATGGATATCTGTCGGTCACCGACCGCAAGAAGGATTTGATCAAGACTTCGGGTGGAAAATTCATTGCCCCGCAGCCCATCGAAAACTCGCTGAAACTGCATGCCCTGGTGGGCGTTGCCGCCATCCTCGGCGAGAAGCGCAAGTTTCCCGCCGTCATCATTTCGCCCAACTTTGCTCTGCTGGAAGATTGGGCCCGCACCAACGAGATTCCGTTTTCCTCGCGTGCCGACCTGATTGCTAATCCGAAGGTCCAGAGCCTCTACGAAGGAATCGTCGATGGAATCAACCAAAACCTGGCGCGTTTTGAAAAGCTAAAACGCGTGCTGCTGGTCGCGGATGAATTTTCCTCTGACAACGGCGTGATGACACCGACACTCAAACTGCGCCGCCGGGTGGTCGAAGACCGGTACCGTCACCAGATCGACGAACTGTACGCCCAGGCGGAAGTGACAGCCGCCCTCTAAGTTGCGATTTAGGGGCAGCAATCCGTTTGCCGGGCTAGTCCTAACCGCACAGCCGTTCATTGCTTTTCGAGAAATGCGCGTCTAGTAAGCCTGCCCCATCAGCACATCGCGCGATAACATAGCTAGGGAGCGGCCATGCACAGCGGCGGCGTGCTCGTTCATCGCCCTTGCCGCTTGGGTGCGGCAGTTTCCGTTTTGGCTGCTGAACTCTCGCGTGGTGACGGAGTGTTTACAAAGTGGGCACTTGAATGTAGAAAAGCCGTGCATCATCTTGATGGTGTAATGTCTCACAGCTTCAATTGTAGTGCTTATTCCAGGGGATGATCCCGAACTAAAGTTACCCTCGCCATCCGTCTCGACCGAAATGGCGGTGTCTCAACAGTTATAAGTGCAGGCGGATTTTGAGGGTCCATCATGATCACACGAGTGCAAGCGATACTGCCGATGGTCCTGGTGATCATTTCGACAGCGTGTGGCCCCAGCCCGCCAGAACAGAGCCCACCTCTACAGTCTGGCTTCAGCGTCAGCAAGAGACAGGTCATCGAGAGCGATGGCGCGTACAACAGCACTCCCGCTGTTGCGCAAGCGGAAAATGGGGATTGGGTTCTCTCCTATAGAAAGGGTCCTGGTCACGTCGACAGTCCGCTAGTGATTCTGAGGCGGAGCCAAGACCACGGCCAGACTTGGAGTCCGGAGGTAGTGTATTTTGACACTTCACAGCCTGACCCCACCTTAGCATTGACTCCTGATGGGACATTGCTGATTGAGTTCGTCAAGCTTGATCCCAATGGCGTAGCTGGGTCTGCCTACAGTCTGTCGCAAGACAACGGCCTGACTTGGAGTGCCTTTACTTTCTTCGACGATCCTGTCAGCAAGACCTCTGCCTTTCCCACGATCTTCCTGACTGTGGCTGGGACCATGTATGCCGCATCCTACGGCCCCCACGGCGATGGCACGGACGACTCAACGCTTTGGGAATCTGAAGATAGTGGCACCAACTGGATCAAACGGTCACTTATCAGGCAGACGGCTGATGCGGGTATAAACGAAACTGCAATCGCACAAGTCGGCGCGACAAGATTCCTAGCCGTCAGCCGGGATGATCTGAGCACACATACATGGGCCCATATCTCCGACAATTCAGGGGCAACTTGGGGGAACCAGATCGACTACACGTCGCAAGTTGGCGTTCTTCAGCTTCCGCAACTCATTCAGGCAGGAAAGGCCTTGCTCCTGTTTGGCCGTCAGTTTGATCCCACAACGTTTCCGAATCAGTTTGTGGTATTCGCTTCGTTGGATGGCGGCATGACGTTTATGGATCGCACCGTACTGGATACCTACACCGGAGAAGCCATCGACGGGGGTTACTGTTGGCCGCTCTTGATGGGCGATGGCCAAGTGTTCGTGGTCTACTACGCCGACTCGAACAATCTGCGGCAGCCAGATATCAAGTCGTTAGTATTGCAAGTTGGGAAGTAACACGGAATGCTAGCTTGCCGGCCAAAAGTACACGATGGAGACTCGAGCTCGGCATTACCGGATCTGACTCCTGACGTATCGATTCAACACGTTGCGCGTCAACACCAAGGGCCACCTAAGTGCACCAGAATATATATAGAGTGAGCATTCTTTCCTCATCTTTCAGGTTTCCTGAGGCTAAGTCAGCCCATCTGAAGTTGTTACTCGTTTGCTTTCCGGCGACGGAGGAACTACTTATGACACAATTCACTATGGGACTTCGAGTTGAGTTTGACCAGGTGAACAGAATCTCGCTCATACGAGTTGCGGGACGGCTGTCGGATGAATCGCTGACGGACCTTTACGACGCAAGTCAGAACTATTCCAACGCAACCGATGCCCGGGTGAGTATTGTGGACTTGTCATCCGTCAGTGAGTTTGCCTTTTCCAGCGGCTTTATCCAGAATCTGGCGAGTCAGGCGCCGGCCAGGGCGGACGTCAGGCGCCATTGCTTTATTGTCTCCCCGAGAGGATATGCATTTGGCCTTTGTCGCATGTTCCAGCTCCTGGGAGAAGCTAAACGGCCGCTGCTGCAGATCGTACACACCATGGGCGAGGCGTTCGCCGCAATCGGCATTCGGCCTCCATACTTCGAGCCTTCAGTGATCCCGGCACTATTGAGAGCACGATACCCAGATGCCGCAATCGTGTAAGACATCCGAGAAGTACGCCACTTGTCGGAACCGTAGTTCACATTTGCGGACTGTGAGACGACACTTGCAACCACTTCCCTATGGGATCGAAAAATCAATGTGGGTTGCGATCTGAAATCACAGAGGGTCGTTGCGACAGGTTTCTAATTTGGCGAGCTCTGGAAAAGCTCGAAGCAAATGGACGTGGCTCCAGCGGGTGCATCGCCGGCCAAGAGACTTATCCAACAATAGGAGTTTATGAGTGCAGAAGGTGGAACTGGCGCTCCGGGAGGAGATCCTACAGCTTAAAGAGCGATCGCAAAGACTCTTCTTCAATGCGGGTTGCAGGCGCCAGCCAATGAACAAACTCTCTGGCGCTGATGTGCGTCGGCTTTTGAACTTCCTTTTTCTCCAGGCCAGACTGAAGGTCCGCTTGCTTGCCCGTGTTGGTGACCACCGTCCATGTCTTCGTCTTCATTGAGTCTTTGCCTCGCTTGATGGCGGCAGAGTGGCTACGCCGCCGCTGCAGGCTTCAGCACCACATTCATGTAGCTATCCATCGCCTGCGTCAACTGTGAATCGACCTCATCCGCGATAGTCATGACATCGGGCAACAGCACGCTGAAATCCAGCGCACTCATATTCTTCTGCAACATCCCGAACAGCGTCACCTGAAGTATTCGTGAGTCATGCACCAGCATCCCGGCAGTGTAGCCTTGATCTTGTCGCATCTTGCCATGGGCTACTGCGGCCTTAGAACAGATCGAATCGCTCTCTTCCCCAGGGGCAGTGGCCTCTCGCAGGCGCACAATCAGGTCGTCAATCAGTTTGGGAAGATACCCCGTGCGCTCCTTGTCGGTAAGCACCACGCGGTTGAGCTCTTTGCTCTTTTTTACCCGCTTTAACCAATCTTCGACGATAGCGCTCGTACAACGCTGCAATATCGCGGCCACTCTCTCCTTTGGCGTAGGGGCAGCAAGCTTATGAGTGAGCAACTTTTCGCGGACCATTTCGGCGAGCTTGCCGGTTTCGAATGGTTTCACGATGATATCGTCCGCCTCCAGAAGGATTGCGTCCATGGCGCTCTTTACGTCGGGATAGCCGCTGACTAGCAGTGTAAGAGCGGTCGGCTGGGCGTGGCGCATCGCGGTAATCACCGCAAAACCATCACTTGGGTTCGGCATGTGCAGGTCTGTGATAAGGACGTCGAACGTCTCACTAACGATGAGCTTCAGGGCTTCGGTCACGCAGGCGGCGGTGACGACTTCAAATCCTTTGCTTCCAAGGGTCACACTCATCATCTCGCGAACGGACTCGTCGTCATCCACCAGCAGGACTCTATGGGTAACGCTCGTTTTGGTCTGATCCATGCGACGCCCTCCTCTTAAAATGAGGCATAGCGAGTATGTCTTAGGTTTCAGCTCCAAAACTGTGCCAAATTGATCAATTCGTGGGATTTATTCATGGCCACTTGCGGTCCTGGGACTCTTGCTGGTCGAAAGCATCCGTGGGTGGGGCTTGTGCTCGCGCGCAGTGCTTTCATTACAATAGGGGGCATGTCGGACTCATTGGTTATCGCCGGACGCTCCTTCCGCTCGCGCCTGATCGTGGGCACGGGAAAATACAAATCGTTCCAGGAGACGGCGCGCGCGCTGGAAGCCAGCGGCGCTGAGATGGTTACGGTCGCAGTGCGCCGCGTCAATCTCGATCGCAGCAAGGAATCGCTGCTCGACTACATCGACGCCAAGAAGTACTTCCTGCTCCCCAACACTGCCGGTTGCTACACCGCCGACGAGGCCATCCGCGCCGCGCGACTGGGCCGGGAAGTTGGCCTGTCGGATTGGGTCAAGCTCGAAGTGATCGGCGACCAGGCGACGCTCTACCCCGACGTCCAGGCGACGCTGGAAGCCACGCGCGTGCTGGTAAAGGAGGGCTTCACCGTCCTCCCCTACACGTCCGACGACATTGTTTTTGCCAAACGTCTGATTGATGCGGGAGCGGCGACGATCATGCCCCTGGGCGCGCCCATCGGTAGCGGCATGGGCATTCAGAATGAGGCCCACATCCGCATCCTGCGCGAGATGATTACGGGCGTGCCGTTGATTATAGATGCGGGAGTCGGCACTGCGTCTGACGCCGCCATCGCGATGGAACTTGGCGCCGACGCCGTGCTCATGAACACCGGCATCGCCGCCGCGCAGGATCCCGTGCTCATGGCCGAAGC
>JADGNQ010000315.1 GCA_017883385.1 Candidatus Sulfotelmatobacter sp. | reverse complement strand
TGCGACCTGCTGCTGACAGAGTACGTGTGGGAGAAGTGTTGGACCCGTTGCGGAGCGCGTCGATGGCTGCGTCCAGGCGACCAAGCTCAGATTGGACCTGCTTGCGCTGTATCTGTAACTGACCAACTATGCGTGACAATTGTGACATGTATTACCCCCTCGGACGACAATCTTATCAGGCCGGGAAGGCTTAATGGGCGCGGGTTTTGGCTCGGACACGTCGGGGGCGATTTCAGGCGTGGATTGAATCTCAGGCCGTGAAAAAGTCGCTGCAAAAAAGATCGGCAGGCTGCAAACGCGTTGTCCAGCTGTCCAGCAGAGCGGAGCCTGGTTGCGGTAGACGCTTTTCCACTCGTTCGGGTACCTGCAACTTTCTAATGTTTTCAGTGCGCTATCATTTGTCGACTGTTCACGAGTCCCCGGGAGGCCTGATGTCGCCCTTAGATAAGTCCACTCGCAGAGAGTTCATGGCGATCACTTCCTCCGCAGCATTGGGTGCAGCAGTGCCTTTGGTCGGCGCCCAGCCGGAACCGCCAGTCCCCAATCCTCTTTCCGTTCCAGTTTCTGAAGAGATTCCTTATTCAGCGGAAGAACTGTTCGACAACGGACCGCAGCGCACTTTCAGCGGCGACAGCGCCACCCAAATCGCGATGCCCTTGGGAGGGATCGGGGCCGGTTGCATCTGTCTGAATGGCTACGGCGGTTTGCAGGATTTTTCGATTTGGAATCATCCCTCGACGACAGCGTTACCCGAAGGCTTCGCTCCGTCCCCGGCCGCTTTCGCCATTCTCCATATTAAGGGGGCGTCTCCGGTCACCAAACTTGTAGAGGGTCCCTTCCCAGTCCTGAAAATTTATGATCAGGGACTCCAGGGAGAGGGATACCGCCGCGGCGGGTTCGAAGGCTTCCCACGTTTTCAAGAGTGTGTCTTCCGAGGAGAATACCCCTTTGGAGAGGCTAGGATCAGCGATTCCTCGGTTCCATTGCGGGTCTCCCTCAGAGCCTGGAATCCTTTTATCCCGCTCGATGACAAAGACTCGGGGATTCCCTGCGCGATCCTGGAATACACGCTGCACAACAGCTCACCCCGAACTGTCGAGTATGAATTCTCCTACCATCTTTCTCACATGGCACCCGGATGCGGCGAGGACCAATCGGCAAGCCGCAATGCCGTGATCCCTGAGCGGGGCGTGTTCCTGCACAACGTGGAGAAGCCAAATGCGGAAGGCTACGGAAGCGCCTGCCTCACCGCCCTCGGCCACAAGCCACTCATCAAGGGCATGTGGCTGCGCAGCCCGGGCTGGGAATTCGATTCTCTGTCGGCACTCTGGCGCGAGGTTTCAACGGGGACATTCACTGCCAACGAGGGATCAAACGAAATCGATACTCGGGGCCGGAATGGCGGTTCGATTCTGCTTGCGGGGGCGCTGGCTCCAGGTGAATCGCGAACCTACCCGATCCTTATCGCGTGGCATTTCCCGAATTGCTATTTGCAGGTTGGCGGCGCTCCGCTCGCTGAGGCCCAAGGCGTCGCGGGGTGTCAATCTTTCCCGGAAGGGAAATCACCGCGGTGGCGTCCATACTATGCCTCGATTTGGAAAGACGCCCGCGAAATAGCACTTTACGTCGAAGAGCATTACGCCTTATTGCGAGCGCGCACGCTGGCGTTCAAGGAAGCACTGTTTTCCTCTACTCTGCCGACTTATGTGCTGGATGCTGTTTCCGCGAACTTGGCCATACTGAAGTCTCCAACAGTGCTTCGCCTGGAGAATGGCGACCTTTGGGGCTGGGAGGGATGTTTTCCCGATGCTGGTTGCTGCCACGGTTCCTGCACGCATGTATGGAACTATGCCCAGGCTTTTCCTAACCTTTTTCCCCAACTGGAGCGGACTCTACGCGAACTTGAATTAGGCCGTTCGATGGACGAAAACGGTCACGTCACTTTCCGCTCTGCACTTCCGGAAGGCCCAGTCAAACACGATTTCCACGCTGCTTCGGACGGCCAGTTGGGTGGAATCATGAAAGTGTTTCGCGACTGGCAAATTTCTGGAGACACGAATTGGCTTCGGAAAATGTATCCGCTGGCCAAACGCAGCTTGGATTACTCCATTCGAACGTGGGATCCGGATCACCAGGGGGGCTTGTTTGAGCCCCATCACAATACCTACGACATTGAATTTTGGGGACCGGACGGCATGTGCACGAGCATTTACCTGGGTGCCCTCTCGGCAATGGCTGAGATGGCTAGAGTTGTTGGGCAAACTCAGGATGCCACGTTTTATGACGATCTCGCCCATCGTTGTGCACGCTTCATGGAAGAGCACCTCTTCAATGGCGAGTACTTTCAACAGAAGGTGCAGTATCTGGGGCTGCGCAACACGTCGTTTGCCACCATGGTCGCGCAGGTCGACGAACATAGCGGCGAGATGCAGAGACTCTTAAAGCGGGAAGGACCAAAATACCAATATGGAAACGGATGCCTGTCGGACGGAGTCATTGGCGCGTGGATGGCGCGAATCTACGGAATTGATACTCCGATTGCTCACGAGAATGTGCGAAAGACGCTGCAAGCCATCTTTAAGCACAATTTCAAGACGGACCTCGGTCTGCACGCCAATGGGCAACGTCCTGGCTATGCCATGGGACACGAGCCAGGGTTGCTGTTGTGCACTTGGCCTCTGGGCGGCAAACCTACGTTGCCCTTTGTATACTCCGACGAAGTCTGGACCGGCATCGAATACCAAGTAGCCTCGCATCTCATTGCAGAAGGATTCGTCAAAGAAGGGTTAACCATCGTTAAGGCTCTGCGCAGCCGCTACGACGGGCGGATTCGTAACCCTTGGAACGAATATGAGTGTGGGAATTATTATGCTCGTGCCATGGCTAGTTATGCATTGCTGGCTGCGCTGGCCGGCTTCCATTATTCCGCTGTGCAGAAGACGCTCTGGTTTGGTCCCCAAGTCACCATTCGCCCGTTCAAGACGTTTTTCTCCACCGCTTCCGGCTTTGGCACCATCGAACTCAGTGGTCAATCGCTCCGCGTTCAATTGCTTGAAGGGGTGCTTCAGCTGCAGAGGTTAGTGCTCACTGATGGGACACAAACCCGGACCTTGGATTGGAAGGCCACACTCCAGCCGGGCGCCCCCACGATCAAGAACATCTGAATCGAGCGGCATCTCCTTCGCGCCACGTCCATCAAAAACGAACGGATACGTACTGCTCCCTCGCCATCGTGGGCGTTCTTTCGCCCTCGTCACCGCGCTAAATGGAAGTACTGCGCCGCGACTTCGCGTCGCTCAACACTGTAACCTGGGCGGCTTCCACCTCCTGTCTCAGACCTTAGCTTCCCGAAGCTCCTTCGCCTCACAATCCCAATCTCCTCCGACAACGAGCAGTGGTATCAAGCCGAGCCAGGCGAATTCCCACAGTCGTCAATGCCACAAATCTCGCCGAGACCAATCGCGCCTGGCATTGGGTTCCTTCTGGTCGTTTTTCGGTTCTCTGCCGATATATCGGCAAGCCTGCCGACATGTCGGCGGACCTCCTTCGCTGCAAGAGACTCTCTTCCTTAACTACCAACAACCTCCTAGGAGTTAGTCGGTGGCCCTGTGCTTGCTTGGAAACTGGGGGAGTGACCAATGGGCCGTGAAGGATACAGATACGCCAGATTGCTGTTGTTGGAACGTCAACAGGCGTTGGAGGCCCTGGAACTGAAATATCGGGGGGTGGTTCCGCCTCCGAGCGACTAGCCTTCTTTGCGAGCTCCGAGATACCTGCGAAGCGCGGTCTCCGCCAATGAGCCAAAATAGACAATTCTTTCCTTGCGTTTTCCTCGAACCCGCGCCTTTCGTTGGTCCAAATCGACCTCTTCAACGCGGAGACTAAGAGCCTCGATTTGTCGGCAGCCGGTCGCGTAGAGAAACTCCAGAAAGGCCCGATCTCGCAGTTTACTGGTCCTCGCCAAGAGCTTCTGCACCTGTGTCTTCGTCAACACTCGTGGAAGTTTCCTGGTTACTTTTCTTGGGCGAATGAAGCGAGGTGGGACGGTGTTCACTACACCCCCCATATAGAGAAAATCAAAGAACGTTCGTAGCGCCGCCAATCGGCTGTTTACGACAGAGTCTCCCCACTTGTCCCGTAGGTTCGTTGTAATGAAGTCGGAAACATCGAGTGGAGTCACTTCCCGCAGGGGTTTGCTTCCGATAAATGAACAGAATCCTCTGCACTGACCGCAGTATTTCTCGACCGTGCTCGTGATGTATTTCTGGGCGGTCAACCATTGTTGAAAGCGCCGTACCATTTCTGCATTCTGCTGCTGAGAAGAAGCACCCTG
>JADGNQ010000140.1 GCA_017883385.1 Candidatus Sulfotelmatobacter sp. | reverse complement strand
TGCCCGGCGGCAATGGCGGCGAGTTCGTTCTCGGCGGCCGAGGCGTCCTTGTCAGTTGCGAGCCTCGCCTTGGCCAGACGCAGGCGGTAAGAAGGATCCCAAGGCGCGGACTTGACGAGTTGATCGAGGAACTCGACGGCTTCCGCGTTGTGGCCAGTCTTTTCCAACAGCGCGGCAGCGGGATCGAGATTCTCGAACGGGTTTCCGACTGCCACGACCAAGCGATGCAGCAGATCGAGGACTCCGGCGGTGTCGCCCGAGGCCAGGCGGATCTCGGCGAGGCCGAGAAAGTTAGTCGCAACGAGCCTATGCTCTTCGATCTCGCGGGCAAAGACTAGTTCGAGAATCTTGCGCGCGGACTGCTTGTCGCCTGATTCAAACAGCCGGCGTGCAGCATTGCGGAGAATCTCTGGAGCAGGCGCGTTTTCGGGCTCCGCCCGATACGCAGTAAGTCTAGAATCCAGAGTTCCGAGCTGCGCCGCTAACTGCAGATCGAGCGGAACGAGGGTGGCAGCCTTCGTATTGCCAGTTTCCTTCGGCAGCGCGGCAATCGCGGTCGCCGCAGCCGCATACTGCTTCGTGCGGACCAGATACCGCATCCAGTTCACTTGCCATGAACTGAGTTCCTGGTCGGCGTATTGGCGCTCGATGCCATCTAACTTATCCGCCGCACTCCTTTTCGATTCGAGAATGCGCTGATAGATCGGCGCGCGCTGCGCGAGCGGAATCCATGGGGCGTCGGCGACGTCGGCAAGAATGACCGTCGGATCGTGAGCCGCGGAAGAGAGATCCAGCAGCCAGGCCGTGGCCGCTGCCGGATCACCAGCCGCTGCGAACGCTGAGTGCAGCAGGGCATTCGAGCGGTAGTTGCCATTGTGGCGAACATAGGTGCGGATAATTGCGTCAGCGTCAGGCTTGAACTCGCTAAACAGGTGACGCGCGGCAAGTTGATCGCAAGTGCGTCCAAAGTCAGCCCAGAAACTCTCCGGAAGGTGCGCGCTGTGCAGCTGCGCGGACAGTACCGCGAAAGCCTGCTTCCATTGCGCCAGGGCGGCCGCACGATCGCCTTGTTTGTAATAGGCGATGGCAATACTGTCGTATACCTCCGGCCGGTTGGGAGAAAGTTCGAGCGTGTGATTGTAGTCGGCGATGGCGTGTTCGGTATCACCGGCGCCAGCGTAGTAGTCGGCGAGAGTCAGATAACCGGAAGCGCTGGCGGGGCTCTCTTCGAGAATCGCGGGCAGGAAGTCTTCAGGGTTGCCGAGCTTCGCAGTTCCAAGGTATTCGCCGTAACGCGAGCCGTAGTAGAACCAAATGCTGCCGGCGAGTTGCTGGGCGCGATCGACCGGACGGCCGAGACGCACGCCGACTGTTTCGTCGCCGAGAGCTGCAAGGAAAGCATTGTTCACGTCTGGCGTCGGCTCTGCGAAATAGAGGCCAACGAGCGCATTGTAGGCCTTGTTCCAGACAGGCCCGCGAACCTTGCCGCGAGCCTGAACCACCGCATGGGACAACGTCGCGCCGCCGTGAGCAACAACATAGTTCGCAGCCTGTTCACCTGAGGGCATCGGCCAGACTGACGCAATGCGTACAAGCTCCTGCGGTTGTCGCGCCAAAAGCAACTGGAAGAACCGCTGTTGCCTTGTGGCGTCCAGTCCATTCATGGGAAAAATGCTGGATAGCACCCGCAGTTCGTTCTGTTCGTCGCCGGCAGAGCGATAGGCATCGGCCGCGGCTAGTAAAGGGCCGCTCCGCTGCTGCGATGGAACTGCTTCCGCGAATTGTTCCATCTGTGGACCGAGTTCCGCGAAACGCCCGCGCCGCCGCTGCAGATCGATGAAAGGCTGAGTGTTGGGGTAGTAATTCGGCAGCCCCGCACGGTGCATCATCCACTCGAAGCGCCAGCGGGCTTCCTGGTCGGCCAGCGAGGCGCTTTCTGCCAACGGAATCGCGAACTTTTCCTCATCATCGAGAGTCATGCCGCTGCGTCTCGATTCGGCGAAGTGGGCGAAGCTGAGCCGCTCCTCGGGCGTAAAGTAGGTATTCACGGCACCACCCATCTCCTGCAGGGCGCCCGCCATGCCGCTGCGCGCGGCCTCGATGCGGCTGCGGCGCGTGTTCTCGCGCCACTGGGCATCGGTCATCCCGCCGATTCCCTGTTTCTCCATTTGCTCTTTGAGAACGGGCAGGTTCGCAGCGGATTCTTCGAGTGCTTTTTGCAAAGCGGCGAAGGCCTGTTCGTGCTGGCGAAGCCGAGTCATGATACGAACGTATGCCTTCGCGCCAGCGTGGTGCTCGGCGACAGCCAGCAGGTCAGGGCCAGCTTTAGAGACACCCTTCTCAGCCAAGCTGCGTGCCTGTTGCAGCATTCCCCAACCTTCGAGGCGTCGTGCCACCTCAAAGTAATTGCCCGCATTTTCAGGTCGGCCGTCGATCAGCGCGGCTTGCAACGCTGAGACAACATCGTTGACCCGCCCTTGGCGGGCGCGAACGCCAGCCACCTTCTCCATCCACTGCGGATCTTTGTAGGCCAGTTGGTAGATGTGTTCGTAGTCGGCGGCAGCTTCGTCGAAGCGCATCAGTCGTTCTTCGAGTCCTGCCCGAGCGATGTAGAGGTCGGTGCGATCAGGCCGAATCGCAATCGACTTCGCATAAGTGTCAATGGCGGCTGGATAGTTCTCCAGATTCGTCTGCGTGCGTGCCAGCACCATGGACCAGCGATAGTCTCGCGGAGACTGGGCCACAGTTTTGGCATAGAAGTCGACTAGTTGTTGCTGGCGCTGATACCGAAGCGCATACAAGGCGTCCTCAGTAACCAGCGCGTCGTCCTCGGGAAAATTGTTGATGAGTTCGATGTATTGATCCACCGCGCCTGAGTAACTATTCATGCGGGTAAGCGCGGGGATGAGTCCACGACGCAAGGTCGCGATCTGCGCCTTGCGCGCCTCGGCCGGCGGTGGCGCGCTGCGAAACAGCGCGATCTTCTCGGTATAGAACAGCTCCAGGCCGTGGTCGTCACCTGCCCGAGCGTACGTGTCAGCCATAGCGGCGAGATACTCGCCGTTGTACGGAGAGTCTTTCAACAGCCCGGCGAGCAGATCACGCGCCTGCTGGAACTGTTTCGCATCGGTCGACTTCCGCGCGGCTTCGTAGGTGAATTGCGTGCCCATGGCCGGATAGGCATCTTTCGCGGCCTGCAGCAGCACGGAGATGGCTTGCGTTTGCATCTTCATGCGCCAGTAGAAATCGACGGTCGAACGCACGATGCCGAGAATCTTGGGATTCTCGCGGTAGAGCGCTTCGACATTTTTCTGCGCCGACGCAAAATCTTTCCGGCTCTCATACAAGCGGATCAAGGTATAGCGCAGTTGCAGGCGTGTGACCGGGTCGGTGGTGAGTGCGGCCTGCTTCTCAATCGCATGCTGTCGCACGGTCTCGAGCGACTTCTGTTGCGCCAGAGTCTCGATCTCTTCGGCTTGCTCAATGGACGTGGTACCGTTCGCAAGGGAGTCAAGGAAAGCTGCCATTTCCTGATTACGGTTTTGCGTCTCCAGAACCTTGACTCGTAGATACGCGGCAGGCATTGATGGATCGGGCAGCGTGGCGATCTTGGCGGTGTTCTGGTCCACCAGGTCGCGGAACTTAGGGCGGCGCGCCAGCTGCAGCAGCCGGAGTTCTGCAGACGATTCCGGAGCACCGAGGGCGCCCTTCACGTACTCGTCAACGGCGCGCGGATAATCGCGCTGATTCTCGTAGATCGCGCCAGCCTCGTAGGAATAGAGGCTCGGTGTGCCCAGGCGATCGCGGCCCTTGCCCAGCAGCCGGAGCGCATTGTCGAAATCGAAATAGTCCCAATAGATGGTGGCCGCTTCGAGATAGCCGCCGGACTGGCCGGGTGCCACCTGCGGGATACGCTCCCAGTAGGGCGCCGCCTGCGCGAACAGTTCGCGGTCAGCGTAGATATCGCCGATGCGCGCCATGATTTCGGTGTCGCCAGGGCTGGCCTGAAGGAGGTTGTCTTCGATCTTCGCGGCAATGGCCGTGTTTGCAGGCTCGAAATAAGCGAGCGAACGATACACGGAAGAAGCGGTATGGCCGATTTCAGTCTCGGCCGGATACTGTGCGGCAAGCGATTTCAGTGTCGGAGCGCTCTCCTCGAAATGCGAACGCCACAGGTTGGCATACGCAAGGAAATTGGCGGCAGCGGGATTCTTCTCCCAACTGGCCGCATCGGGCGCGCTCTGGCGTATTGCGCTGAGTTCAGATTCCAGCTTGCCGCGGGCGGAAAGAAACTCGAAGAACCGGTTCCGCAGCAATGTGTCTTCAAACCAGTGCTGGCGCAGCAACGCTTCCCAAGCCGCCGGATCGCGGGTTGCGGGCGTTTGATACGCAGAGAGAAGATTGCGAACAAACACCGGATTGTGCGGGAAGCGCTGATTCGCGTATAGGTTCAGCCGCAGGTAAAGCCCCGGGCTGTCACCGACCACGTGGTTGAAGTATTGCTCCAGTTCAGTGTCTTGGAACGTTGCCACCGCGTCATGAGTCAACTGCTCGAACTCTGAGTCTCTCTTGTGGCGCAGATAGAAGCGCGCCAGCTTGTCGTACCAGGATTTATCGGGAAAGCGGGCCATGGCCCGGCGGTAGATTTCCTCCTGCTGCGAGCCCAGCCGGTTCTGATCGAGAAAAACAGCAAGGCGTTCATAAAGGCCGGGGTCGTCAGGGTTGCGGTCGATCTCGTGACGCAGAACCGCCAGAGCCGGCGGAATTTGTTTCATTTGTACCAGTCGTGCCAGGTAGCGCTCCAGAACGCGCGCGTATTCCGGCGAGCGAGCGCCAGTCTGCCGCGCTGGTGAAGCGGTGGTGCCCAACTGAAACGACTGGCTGACTTTGTGTCGGGGGGTCGAGTTGCCTTCTGAAGGCTCGCCCTGTTGATCCTCTCCGCCGTCCTCGCCTTCCGCGTCGGATGTACCCCTCGCATTCGTATAGGACGAGCGAGGTGTGTAGTTGTTGGCGGAGTCATACGCTCCTTCGGTCGATCCCAACGGCACGTTCTGTGCCTTGGCGGCGAGTTCCTGCAGAACGGCATCATAAATCGCAAACTCGTCCTTGGTGTCGTCCTTCCGCGCGTAGGCGTCGGCCATAAGCAATGCAACGGCTGTGCGCTCCGAGGCTTTGGGGAAATTCGCAAGAAACTCACGCCCACCCTGGATGACCGCGTCGCTCTCGCCGGAGTTGGAGTAAAACTCGAGCAACTGCACGTGCAGCGCTGGACGGCGCGCGGAATTCTGGAATTTCGCATCCAACAGCGCCAGCAACTCCGCAGCGCGCGACCGATGGAAGTAGGGCACTGCACGTTGTTCTTCCTCCGAGTACTGCGAAGCAGGCTCAGTCGTATTCAGGATCAGCGAAAGAATTCCGTTCAAGTAACCGGGACCCTGATCCATGGTGGCGATGTCCCGATACATGGAGAGTTCGCCGGAACCGAGGCGAATCGGGGTCTCCGGTGCGGTCAGCAGAAGGCTGGTGAGGCCGGCGATCGCCGTCTCCTGCGCGTCCGGCAGGTCTTTGCTGTTGTACAGCGCGAAGTAGTACCGGGCCGATTCGGGGTAGACGTGAATGTCTTCCAGCAGGCGGGCGCAGACGTAAAGCTCTTGTGATGTCCACGGCGACTTACCCGATTCCTTGTGCACGCGGAAGTCCGCAATGGCCTGTTGTGCGACATCGGTCTTGCCTTGCTGCTGGTAGTAATAAAAGATGCGCGCCGTGGCGTTGAGATCTTCGGGGTTGGCTACCAGCGTGGCATGTGCGTCGTCGCGAAACTTGCGAAGGTTCTGCGTGTCGCGCAGGAGATCGAAATAACTCTTCACCAGTTGCGGGTCCCAGAGCGGCTGAAAGCTCTGCTCGTAGACCGATAACCCTTCGCGGACCGAGCCGCGGCGGTACTCCACCATGGCCTTCGCCTTCACCGGGAAAATCTGGTCGTTGGGAAACTGCTTGCGATAGTCAGCGATGAGTTGCACGGCGGCAGAGTATTCTTTCTCCGCGACCAGGAATTGCAGGAACCGTGCGTAGAGTGATTGCTCCTCGGGATAGCGGTTGATCCAGGCGCGATACTGGGTGATAGGAACATCTTTCGGCAAACCCTGGGCCTGTATCACTCCAAAGATGCGCTCAAACGCCTCCCAAGAGCGCCGCTGCGCGGGTGCGGTTAGTCTTTCCGCTGCGATGGGTAGTGCATTCGCAACTAGCGACAGAGTCTTGATTTCGTCCGCCGGTCGGAGACGGTGGTGGTAGAAATCGGCAAGAGCAAGTTGAGCGCCGATTTTGTCGGAGGAATTAGCGAGGTACGCTTTCCAGTCGGCTTCGGCAGCGGTGAAATCAAGCTGCTGTTCATCTTCAAGAGCGCGTAAGGAATACAGCTCGGCTTTGTGCGGCTGTGTCTTGATCAGGTCGGCGAGAGCGGGCCGGGTCTCCCGCGGAGGCCGGCGAAACGCAACCGCGCCGTTCGGCAGCGACATCATGCGAAAGAAAACAGCTTCGACCGCACTGCCGGCGTCGATGTTGCGAATCCACGAGGGCGGTTCGCCGAGCGCAGAGACGGTCCCGCCGATGGCGGCAATCAAGATTGCCAGCGCGAACAGGCGTGCGCGCCTGGCCGATGAATCAAGGAAGCACTTCAATCTGCACCTCCTGCGTACCAATGTTGTGGGCAATATCCTCAGCGGTGACGGTCAGCTTGTAAGTACCGGGAATAGTCTGGTCGGGAATCGTGATCGCGCCGGTGTTGGCGGCGGCCTTCGCGTCCCACCGCAACGCCACCGGAACCGCCCCGTCCATTCGTGCCACGAGGGTTCGCGTACTCGCAGAGGCACTTACCCTGAGGTCGATGGCTTGCCCGCGCTGAAAGCGCTTGCGGTCGAGTTTCACTTGCACCACGGGCGGCTTGCTCGCAATAACGAACGTCTTGGATTCGCGATAGGTGTGCCCCACTTGATCGCGCAGGATTAGGCGCACCGTGTAGGTTCCATCCTGCATGTCGGTCGGCGCCAGAAAGCGAGTCTGCCAGACGTCTTCCGAGGACAGATGGCGAAGCGGTTGCACCAACCCAAATGGAAACAAGGCGATAACGGAGGTGATCGACTCGTCTGTTTTGACGCGAAGAATCGGATCGCCGGGACGAATGACACGGGGCCGGAGCAGCGCGCGCGGAACAGCCAGAAACGACGTATAAGGCGTGACGAATTTGTATTGGCGAGCCAGGCGGATGATTTCGTCGATGACAGCCTGGTCCTCACCGTCGCGCTCGATCTTTTCCAGCAGGGCGTCGACGCGGGCGCGCGCCCATAGTCGCGGCAGTTGCGGGTGGTCAGAGGATTCGCGCGGCAGGGTGGTTTTTCCCGTCATTTCAACTGCTGCCCCGTCACGCACGCCGTGAACAGTGAAGCTGACGTTCTCCTGCGGCTTCTGGTAGCGCCCTACCCAAGAGGCCAGCGAGCCCGAGAAGGTCGCGGCCTGCAGCGGGTAAACCGTATCGACCGCAGCATCCGGAGTGACGGAGAGACCGAGCTGACCGACCGGGCTGCGGCCTATCTTCGAGAGAAACGAGTTCAGCTTGAATTCCATCGGCTCGGTCGAGAGCACTTGTTCGAGCAGCCCGTCCTGACGCGCGAGCATGCGGAACAGCGGCAGGTTGGCATCGTCACCGACAGCAAGAATGTAAGTGCGCGGTCGTTGCGTGTCTGGGAGTTGCTTCCACGCGGACGCATACCATGCGGCCAGCTTTCCATTCTGAATCGGACCACGAGTCGCGCCACCGTCGCTCAGAATGACCAGATAAGTATTGCTTGCTCCCGGCGCGGATGCCTGCTGCAGCCCCGTCTGCAAAGCCCGTTGTATATCAGTGCCGCCGCGCAGTCGGCTGGCCCGAACGGCATCGATGGCATGTTGAATGCTGCCGGCATTCGCCGAACTCACAGGCACAACCTGCGTTTCTGTGTTGAAGAGCACTAACCCGAAGTGATCCGTTGGCCGTAGCGTGTGCAGCAGAGTGTCGAGAGCCTGGTAGCTACGCTCCAGTTTCTCCCATTGCACAGATAGAGATGTATCGAACAACACGATGACCGTCTTAGGCGCGCTGCTGGCTGCGCTTCCGGACGGAGCGAACGCGTTTCCAAAGCCAAGCAGCGCCTCTGCTTCGAAAAAACCTGGCTCGTTCGTGGTGCGGACAGGTGCAGTCTCTGTGGGCGAAGGCTGGCCGCTCATCGGATTTCTGTAGGTCAGCAGTTGCAGCGTGTCAGACGCGGCTGGATCAAGGTCGTACGTGGCAACGAAATCTTCACCTAGGTTGACGTTCTGTCCTTCGAAGTGGCCCTGCACTAGGTGAGGCGTGTTCTGGTCGAACTGTAGAGGGAACGATTTGCCCGGTGCCTGAAAGTTGCGGATCGCGTGCGCCGTGCGCAATTCAAAATTAATGCGCAGATGGGCAGCAGCTTGCGCCTGATAAGCATCCGGCCGCAGCGGGATCGCGAAGTACGACTTCAGATTCTCCACCGGCACCGACTCGTGATACCCAATCTCCAGGCGTTTCGTGCCCCACGCTGGGATCGGAGTAATGTGTGCACTGAAAACGGAACTGCGCTTAGCCTCTTCGGCGCCTCGTTCGCCCATCTGGAGTAGGCCGGGGTCAATCGATTGCTGCTTAAGCTGGTTATAGATTTCTTCGGCGCGCTTACGCTCAAGGATCACAGCCGGCAGGCGCACTGGCCCGTCCCACGTGGCGAAATCTGAAATCGTGGCGTGGCTGGGAAGCGCGAAGATATAGTTTCCTTCCTCGATGGCTCCAGTGTGGTTGGCAAAAACCTGACGCACAAAGATGCGCGCGTCCCCACTGTCGATGCGGACCGTAATCTCCATCTCCTCGAGCGAGAGCACCGCGGGATTCGGTTGCTGCTTGTCGCGCGGGATGAGCACCCCCGCGTCGCCGCCAAAAAGTGGCGCCGAAGTCAGTAACGCAATGAGAACAGACAAGGCCAGTTTTTTCATGAGTGCAGCTTCTGCTCTGGTATGCGGACCAGGCCGTTATCCGTACCGACGTAGATGTAGCCGTTGACGGCTGCCAGCGCGGTCACGTTCAGGGATGGCAGGCCGTCGTGTATCACCGACCAGCGCTCGGACTGGCGATCGTAGAGATACAGGCCCCCTCCCAAAGTCCCGGCGAGCACGTAGCTTGGGGTCACCAGCATGGCGTTGGGATTCACTTCAAACTGGCCGGAGCCGATTTCAAAGGAACGGAAACGTCCGGAGCGGTCGAGACCGAGAACGCCCGCGCCATAGGTGCCAACCATCCATTCCGAGCCGACCCGAACGACAGCAGAAATCCAGTTGTGCTTCAGGTTGGAGCTCGCAGTCGTGTAGTTCACTGTGACGTCGCCCTTGTTGAGGAGCGATAGGCCACCGAGCGTCCCGGCCATCAGTTCGTCGCCGGAAACGCCGAGTGCATAGACATGATTGTTCACCAGCCCGTGAAACGCATACATGCTGCGCACGCCGCTGGCGTCGAGGAAGGTGAGGCCGGCCGGAGTGGCGAGCGCCAGGCCGTCGCGGTAAGCGGCGACATCGGTGACGTGGTCGGCAATCAATCCGTCCGCCCGCGTCAGCACCTGCTGTTCGCTGCCAGAAGCGTCGAAGCGCACCAGACCGTTCGCCGTGGCGATGTCGATGGCGCCAGTTTTCGAATCCAGGAATATGCGATTCACGCAGAACACGTGCTCGTCTTCCACGTGTCTGGCGCGGCTGTTATCGGACTCGAGAAGATCCAGGCCGCGATCGAAGTAGCCAACCCACAGGCGTCCGGTGGCGTCGGTGGCCAGCGCGGAGATATTGCGATCGCTGAGCACGGCGGCACCAGCCTCGAGTACACGCTGCCAGCCGAATGCGTGAGCATTCATGCGGTAAAGCCCGCTGCGGGCAACGGCAAACACCGCGTCCCCCGAAGAGAACAGTTGCCGTACCTCTGCCAACTGAACCCCCGGCCCCAGGTTCGGATTCGGGCGACGGCCTTCGAGAGGGATCACGATCACGCCCTGATCTTCCGACCCAACAAAAAGCTGCGTGGACGTGGCGAACAGCGCGGTGGCGAGCACTCCCGGCGCCAGCACGCGCGAGAAGCGTCCAACATTGAAAACGGCCACACCGGTTGCCGTACCCACGTAGGTTGTGTCGCCGGAAATGGCGAGCGACTGCACCTGAGGATCAGGCAGTCCTTGGGCCTCAGCGAAGCTATCCGTCTCGCCCGCGTGAAAGTGCAACACCCCACGGTTCAACGTGCCGATCCACAAATCGGACTCGTCACCCGCAAGGGCGGTCACGTAGAGCGCGTCGAGCGTGGGATGAAGAACAGTGATCTGTTTTCCGTCGTAGACGAGCACGCCGCGCTTCTTGGTTCCGAGCAAAAGATGTCCCGAAGGCGCAGGCAGGATTGCGGTGATGGCGCGGGCGTCGGCGCAGGCAGGGAGGATCTGGCGGAAGGCGCGGCCGTTGAAGGCCAGGAGTCCATCGCTGGCGGTTGCCACGACCAGTTCCGGCTCTCGTGAGTCAGCCAGAACCGCCGGGGCTAGCGCAACCAGGGGTGACCCGGGAAGGTCGCTGCCGACCGCATACTGGTGGAGCAGAGTTCCGCCCGCCTCATATTCCAACAGCCCGGCAGGCCCGGCAATATAAAGATGATTCTGGAAACGTGCAGCCTGTAGAAGAACTGCAGGAGAGCTGACAGTTTCGAAGCCGGTATTGAGCGCCGGGGCCAGCGGACGTACCACAAAGGGAAACTCGTGCTCAGCGCGGACATCCTCGGCTGCAGAACGGATCGCCCGTGAACTGTGCCACATCACCAGCGCTGCAAATCCGACAGCGACGGTCAAACTCGCTGTGACTACCGCACGCACGGACACAATGGACGCCCGCTTCATAACTCCTCTGACCAGGTCACTGAACTATAAATGGCAAACCCGGCGCTGCAAACCAAGAAGCAAGATGCAGACCATTCCAGGCGCGCAATGCAGGAGAGGGTTTCACTCGAAAGTGTGTGAATTGAAGGTGTGTGTCGCGGCAGACACTGTATCAGCGACGACACAGTGATGGCGTCGGAGTCTTGTCGATTGCATTGCAACTACGACCGTCAAAACCGCCCCATCTTATCGCAGAGGAAGAAACAAACAAAGTCCCACCCCGTTGTGAACGCGCAACCATGAGCATGTGACCCAGATCACTGACGCGATCACCGCGAGGGAATCAACTTTGCGGAGAGCTGTTTGCCCGTTGCAGGGTGGCATCGAACCAAGGGAAGGTACGATGAAGCAGAACGGATTCAACCGGCGCGAGTTCATACAGCTAGCCGCGGGCGCTGTTGCAGCAGGCTCGACTGTTTCCTGCGGGAAGTTCGTAAGTCCCTGGCGTTTCCTCACTGCCGGCGAGGCAGATACCCTCTCAAGTCTCTGCGGCCAGATCATTCCTGAAGATCAGGACCCCGGAGCGGTTTCGGCAGGCGCCGTGAACTACATCGACGTACAACTATCGAGCCGCCTCAAGCGGATGAAGAAAGTGTATCGCCAAGGTATCGCTGAACTGAACGATCGCTCCTTCGAAGAGTACGGGAAGAGATTCTCCAGCCTGTCGGATCAACAGCAGATCGAGTTCCTGTCTGCAATTGATCGCGACCCAGCATGGAAGGGAACATCCCTGCAGCGGTTTTTCCGACTCGTGGTCGACCATAGCATGCAGGGTTTTTATGGCGACCCGCGGCATGGTGGTAACCGGAACCGCGCGAGTTGGGCCATGTTGAGACTGCCGTACCCCCCGATCCGGGGACGATTTCGC
>JADGNQ010000028.1 GCA_017883385.1 Candidatus Sulfotelmatobacter sp. | reverse complement strand
AGGTGATCGCGTCCAGAGTAGAACTGAATCGGCTCGGCAATATTGCGATCCTTCTTCTCGATCGTCTTATCGTCCGCCGTCACGTTCATCGTGAACTTGCCCTTCTTTAGGTCCGATTTCTTCAACTGCAGGCTCACGGTCGAAACCGGCTGCGGCTTGGCACCCTTGAGCAGGGTAAACTCATAGTAGTTGCGGTCGCCCTTGTGCTTCAGGACGTCCAAATCGCCGGCCGTGTGCGCGATTAATCCGCTCTGCACGCCCAGATCGCCAATCGTGCTCTGCAGCTTCGCTTTCGTGGCCTCAAGATCCGCCTTGGTCGAAGCGACATCGGTCTTCACTCCACCCACGTCGGTCTTCACGCCCGAGATTTCTCCGCTTACCTGGCCGATCTGTTCTTTCTGTTCTTTTTCCAGGCGGGCCTCTGCGGCCTTCTGCTGAGAGCGCAACTCGCCGGTTCGTTGGGCGAGTTCCTGCTTGGTCATCCCGGTCTGGCGCCCGAGCGTCTCTTCCGTCTCCTCGGCGTTCTGCACGCGATTCTGCAGCTCTTTAACCTGGGCCTGGCTGGTGCTCAGGTCCTTGGTCAGCTTCTGGACAGATGAATACGTCATGTAGTGTGCGTATCCGAATACCGCCACGACCAGCACGGCCAGCACAGTCAGAATCCACTTACCCGCGTTCGACTGATGTTCCATATGTATCTGATCGCCTTCATCGGCCATACACGCTTCCTCCTCAGGAAACAAAAGAATAGATTGCAGGAATACTCAATTGTTCAGCAGGACCACTACAGTGTCAATTGGCTCATAGGATGCCATGCATGCGCTGGGACGATGCCTCTAGCGCCGAACTGCCAACGCTTCCTGCAACGCCGGTTCAGGATTGCGGCGTACCGACATCGCCTCCGCACCCAGCCGCTTCTCCAATTGCCTTCGAGCCGCGGCCAGAGCATCCGGAACCGCAGCATTGGGAAGCGATCGCGTCAGGGTTTCCGACTTCACGACGCACGCATACGCCAGCCGCGCCGGGAATCCAGCATCATCGAGGGACCGGCCGTAGGCAAACCAGTCTTCTGCGCTGGCGCTGGTGTCGGAAATCGAGCCGTCCAACTGCAGCGCATGCTGGTAAAGCTGCAACGCCTCACTCAACCTGCCGGTCTTGACCTGCAGCGCAGCTTCATTCACGTCCGCCACGCTTTCCAGCTTGGCCTGATGCGTCTGCGCGGCGAGCTTCTCCGCTAGGTGATACGACTTCACCGCTAGATCCGTCTGTGACGAACGCGCCTGGCAATCCGCCATGCGCAATACAATGGCGATGATCTTGTCCGGTGCCGGACGATCCTGCGCCGGCTGCCTGGCAACTTTTACGAGGAAAGCGTTGTAGTGGGAAGCCGCGGCTTGCGCCGTTCCCTCCCGATCCAGTTCGTCCGCCATGTACAGATGCGCGAGCGACTGCCCCGGATCCGCCGCGAGTGCCGCATCCCAGCTCGCCAGAGCCTTGTCGGCATGGCCTTGGCGCAGGTCCAGGAATCCCCTGTCGACCAGCAGATTGGCATCCTTAGGTGTGAGCTTGAGCGAAGCTTCCGTCAAATCGGACGCTTCGTCAAACCGGTTCTGATCGATCAGAAACCGCAGCAGCGCCTGGTGCGGGGCCGGATCCGCCGGATTGGCCTGCACCGCCCGTCTCCACGCAGCCTCGGCTTGTTGCGGTTGGCCGTCTTCCATCGCGCGATGCGCCAGCCGCATCTGCAACGAACTGTCGAATGAATTGAGCGCCTCGGCACGCTGCAGATCGTGTAAGTCGTCGGTGCGCAGCGCAAGATAATACCGAGCCTGGTCGACCGTCCCCCAAGCCAGCAGTAACAACGCAGCGCCCACCCGCAACGAACGCGCTCCAACTGTGCTTCCTACCAGCCATCGTCCCGCAGCAGCAAAGCGCCCGCCAGCATCGGCCGCCACGTCCGAAATCCGCTCCCGTGAATTCAGCAGCAAGGACGCGATTCGCCCGTCGCGCAGCTTCCAGATGGCGCCGTCGAGAATGAAGTGATGAATGTTCACCAGCGCCGTGAAGATCAGAAAGCTGGCCGTGAAGTCATGATGAAACACGCGGCTGGCCAACCATGGCCCAGGCACGAACAACGCGATCCCGCCCACGACCAGCACCCCGAAATAGGCCAAGGGACGCCAGTTGCGCCTCGACTTCTGCCCCACACCGCCCGCTGCTTCCCCTGCGGCCTCGCGTCGCGCATAGTAGCTGGTGATCCACAGATACTGCGCGGAATGCATCACTGCCAACACGCCCGTGCTGTACCGGTTCTGCGGAATCTCCAGGCCCCTGAACAGCGAAATCGCGGACGGCAGCATGAACCACAGGAACTGCGAAGAGAACAGCGTCAGTGAAGGAATCAGCTTCCGCCATTCTGTCCCCCGCGCCAGCCGCGAAAACCCAAAGACGGAAAGTCCCACGAACGCGATGCACAGAATGATCTGTTCCCAGCGGCTCACTACGGCCGGAATTCCCAGCGACACAAACAGGGGATCGGTCGAGGGTCCTGTGTGGAAGCCGAGAAACAGAATCAGATACGAAACTACGAAAGCGCCGTATAGGGCGCGACGCCCTGCCTTGTCGGGATCGGCTCCCGCCCGGCGGGCAAACATCATGAACAGCCCATAGTTCTGCCCGCTGTAGTGCCACGGGCTCCACGTCAGATAGATGGTGAAGATCCAGGGCAGAAGGCGCAGCCAAAAGTGCGACAGCAGAAGTGTCAGCACCAGCAGTGCTGTGATATGGACGGTGAAAACTCGATACTTTTGGAAGTCCTCGGAGCGATGGTAGGCGCGGTAAATCGTCGCCATGTAATGCGGGTAGTTGAAGAAGAACGCCAGCCCGTAGAACACAACCGACCAGGTGCGCGCGCTCGAAGCCAGCGAAAAATACGAAAGCAGCAACAAGGGCGCAGACCACGCTCCGCATCCCACAATCAGGTCGAGCCATGGATTGTAGATCCAGGGCGTCGCCTGTTCCTTCGGATTCGGGAGGGATTTTCCCATGTTCACTTGACGACCGCTTACTTGACGACCGCTTACTGTTACGGCGCCTTGGCTCGCAGACGAGCGGCTCAGCGACAGACGCCACGGCCACAATCTCGCCTTGCGCGGCATCCTGTCGCCGTTTCGCGAGGCCTCGGTCTGTGTGGCTTGATCGAATTATAGGTGGGAGGATCGCAACTGCGCTTAACTGGAACAGTGCCCCATGGGTAACGAAAGTAACGAACTACATTCAGCGTCAGATCGTCGAATCCCGCGGAAAACAACGAAGAGCAACCTCGGAGCCCTAGCGCATGCCCGCGTAGAAGAGATGTTCGCGCTCTTCCCTTTTCTCTTCCGACCACTTCTTCTTGAACGCCATCAACTCCGCAGCCTTGTGCGCAATGTGCTCGGCGCTGACTTCGAATTCCTTGATCAATTCCCAGGGAGCACCCGAGTCTCCGAAGCGGTCTTTCACACCAATTGCGCCGGTGATAACCGGCAGGCCGTAGAGTTGCGGGCTCTCGGTCAGGAGGTTGCTCACGCGCCACGCGAGGGCGCCGATCTGGTGCTCTTCAGCGGTCACCACAACTCCTGTTTCCTGCGCTGCGCGAACGATGGCGTCGGCATCGATCGGCTTCAACGTGTGAAGATTGAGAACACGCGTCTCGTATCCGAATTCCTTCTTCAGAATGTAAGCCGCGCGCATCGCCTCAGGAACCATAGGTCCGCAGGCGATGATGCTCAGATGCTCATCCTCGTTCTTGTAAGACGAGGCCAGTACGGTTTCGAACGCCTCAAGGAAACCGGACCCTTCACGCCGCAGCCGAATCACGTTGGCCTGACCGAACACGAACGGGGTCTTTTCGTCGGTGACAATCGGCGTCGCTTCCCGCGCGAAACGGATGTACTTCGGCCCCTTGTGTTGCAGCAGCAGATAGTTTGTCGCCTTGCGAGTTTCCACCATATCGCAAGGCACGACCACCGACATGTTGGGCAGTCCCTGCATGGCAAAAAGGTCTTCCAACGCCTGGTGCGTAGCGCCGTCGGGACCAACCGAAACTCCGCCATGCGCTCCGGCAATCATCACATTGAAGTTTCCGTAGCAGACGGACGTACGGATCTGGTCGAGATTGCGCGCCGCAGCAAACGTCGCGTATGTGCCCAGCACGGGCAACTTCCCTTCCCTTGCCAAACCGGCCGCAGCGGATGTCGCTGACTGCTCGGCAATGCCCATGCTGATCCAGCGCTCCTTGCGCTCGGGCTTCCCGGCATAAAAATCGCTGATCGTGATCGATCCGGAGATGTCGAGGCCCAGACAGACTACCCGTTCGTCACCGCCGTTCTCCGCCAGCGACTGACCGAAGCCCTTGCGCGTGGGCTCCATCTTCACCTTCATCGTGTCGCCGGCATTCCACCAGTAGTTGCGGGTGAATTTCGGCATCTTTGCCTCGAGCTTCCGCTCCACTTCAGCCTGGTAGTTTTTCGCCTTATCCAACAACGCCTGTACAGGAATCTGTTCGCTCAGCCCAAGTTCCTGCAGGCCCCTCGTCAGCTCTTCGTAATTCGGGGTCTTTCCATGCCAGCCCGCCTGATCTTCCATGAAGGTGACGCCCTTGCCCTTCACCGTATCCGCCAGAATTACGACTGGCCTTCCCTTGACTGCCTTGGCCTGCTCCAGCACGTCCACCACCTGGTTCATGTCGTGGCCGTCAATACGCAGCACGTCCCAGCCGAAGCTGCCGTATTTCGCGGCCAGCGGTTCTACATCCATCACGTCCTTGACCCAGCCATCAATTTGCAGGCGATTGCAATCGATGATGCCGATCAGATTGTCGAGTTTGTAGTGTCCGGCCTCCATCGCCGCTTCCCAGACCTGACCTTCCTGCTGTTCGCCGTCGCCCATGATGCAGAAAATCTTGTGATTCTTGTCATCGAGCCGCGCGGCCAGCGCCAGACCCACCGCGATGCTCAAACCCTGCCCCAATGATCCCGTAGACGCTTCGACACCCGGCAGCTTTAGCCAGTGCGGATGACCTTGATACGGCGACCTCAGCTTGCGCAGCGTGACCACGTCGTCGACCGGACAGAATCCCGCAAACGCGAGCCCCAGGTACAGGCTGGGAGCCTTGTGCCCCGTGGACCAGATGATGCGGTCGCGGCCAACCCAGTTGGGATTCTGCGGATCATGATTGGCGATCTTCAGATAGAGCGCCGCCGTGATGTCCATGATGGAAAGCGTGCCGCCCGCGTGTCCCGAGCCGGCCGCATGCAGCGCGACCAGATCGTAACCGCGCATCAGGTTGGCGGCGTCCTTAAGATGTTCGATGGAATAGTCGCGGATGACCTTCCCGCTGGTGGAATTCGTAAGGGCCATAGACTTCCCCTCCCGCGCCGGACAGAAAAGCGCACAGAACGTGCTCCAGAGAGGGTATGCGGAGGCCATCGCCGGGGCCGTGATTATGGTCACATTGCCGGGTGACGCGAGACTTACGAGTGGCGCGGACACTCCTGTCCGCGAGACCTCTCCCTGGTTCCAGCTGCCTCCGTCTACTGAGACTGTAAGGAGTAATGGATTGTCGCGTTCGAGGTTGCTTCCAGCATTTCGCGGACAGGAGTGTCCGCGCCACACGACCTAGGCAAACTTCCAGCGCGTAGACTTGCTCTGGAAGTGTTTCTCCGGCAGCCCGAACACAATCCGAGGGCGCACGGCGAAGACGGGTTCTTTCATGGACAAAATGTCGTCTTTCATCGTTGACATGTCGAACTTGTATTTCTTCTCGTAAACCGGAAGGAACTTGCGACGAGAAGCGACGTCGGCGATTTCCGCGACGCCCTCGACGATCACAGCCTCATGTGCGTGCTCCGTGCAGACCACGCAGTTCGTGTTGACTGCCAGATTACGCGCCTTGCGCGACTCGTTGCCCGTGCTGAACAGGAAGCGTCCGTCCTGCCACAAGCCCCAGACGACCATGGCGTGAGGAGAGCCTTCGGGCTTCACCGTGGTGATCCAGTAGTTGTGCGACTTCTTCAGTCGCTGCTCGGCCCAGGACCAGGGCAGCAGACCTTTGGTGCCCTTAGGGAAGCCGTAGCCAGGCGCGTGAGGGCGGCTGGACCTGGGTTGTCGAATGATCTTCGTTTTCCTCAGAGGATTCCTCGCGTGTGCAGCAGTAGGCCCAACGACTCTTGCAAGCTAAAGCTATGTCTCAGAGGCTGGCGACTCGATTTCCAGCAATTCCTCGCCGGAGTACTCCAAAAGAAATCGGGCATGAGTTCGAGCACCCTTTTGCAGGGCGATAACGCTGAGTATGGCACGGACATCCTCGACATCCTTCGCGTAGTCAAGTTCGCTGATGCCTATCTCGGCCAACTCTTGGAGAGCGGCGAAGTAGCTCGCTGCTAGCCAATCGGGCACTTGCGGGTTCTTACCTACTCCACGTGCTAACTCGACGGTCACAACAATCGCATAAGTATTCCAGTCCAATATGCCGCGCTGTCGATAAATCCGCACGAGATGCGGAACGCACGCGTATGAGGCCTCGTCCACGTCTCCTTGATGGTGGAGTCCGTCCCACAGGGAATGCCATACCGATTCTGTGTCCTCGCCGGCCTCAAGTTTTGCTAGCAACGGCCGGGGATCACACGGCATTCGATATCCCCCGTTAAGTCGAGTCCAGCGAGGATCATCGAGACTGAGCATAGCGGTTATAGGTTCTTCTTCGTCCACTGCTCGACGCGGTCAAGTGCCTGCTGCAAGTTCTCAAGCGAATTCGCCACACTGAAGCGCAGATAACCTTCGCCGAATTCGCCGAAGGATGTACCCGACAACGCGGCTACTCCCGCTTGCTCCAGCAGTGCGTCGGCGAGGGCCTTCGACTTCCATCCCGTCTTCGTGATGTTGGGGAACACGTAGAACGCGCCTTTGGGCATGCGGCAGGAGAAGCCTTTGATCTTGTTCAGTCCCGCCACGAAAACGTCGCGGCGGCGCTGGAATTCGTCGCGCATGTGATCGACGGAACTCTGATCGCCACGGATCGCTTCGATTCCCGCGACCTGCGTAAAGCTCGCCGTGCACGAGTTGGAGTTGGTCATCAACCGCGTCATGTGCGCGGCCAGGTCAGGACGCATCACGCCATAGCCCATGCGCCATCCGGTCATGGCGTAGGTCTTCGAGAAGCCGTCGAGCAGGATGGTGCGCTCTTGCATTCCGGGCACGGACATGATGGAGAAGTGCTGGCCTCCGTCAAACAGAAGGCGGCTGTAGATTTCGTCGGATAACACAAACACGTTACGGTCGCCGATCGCCTTCGCAATCTGCTCGATGTCGCGGCGCTCCAGCACGCCACCGGTTGGGTTTTGGGGTGAGTTTAAGATGATTAGCTTGGTGCGATCGTTGATGAGCGAGGCTAGTTCATTCACGTCGAGTGAGAAGTCGCGTTCCTCGCGCAGCTGGATCGGCACGGCGCGTCCGCCAACATAGTGGATCATCGACTCGTAAATGGGAAAGCCGGGATTGGGGTAGATAACTTCATCTCCCTCATCAATGAGCGACAGAATCGTGAAGAAGATAATCGGCTTGCCGCCGGGGACGACCACCACTTCGTCGCTGGTGACTTTCACGCCGCGCGTACGGCTGACGTATTCGGCTAGTGCCTGACGCAAATCCGGCAAGCCAGCGGAGGGACCGTAGTGCGTCCAGCCTTTGCGCAGAGCATCAATACCCGCCTCGACCACGTTCGACGGCGTGTCGAAGTCCGGTTCGCCGATCTCGAGGTGAATGATGCTCTTGCCTTGGCGCTCCAGTGCACGCGCTTTGTTCAAAACTTCAAAAGCAGTCTCGGTGCCCAGCCGCGACATCCGACGGGCGAGTTGCAATTCGTGTTGGATGGCCTTCTCCATATTTTTAGAACTCCGGCTGGAAAACTCGCGGAACGACAAACGGCACATTATACGCCCGCAGGCGAGGACATAAACCACCAAGGGCACGAAGGTACACAAAGGAAATCTCTACGAATGAAAGCCTCCGCGGAACGCTCCGATGACTGACTTCATCGTGTGGCCGCGAGAACGGGCAACCGCCTCCGCAATGGAGCTAAGTACGAAGAGCGCTGGAAGATCCGGGCAGATCAGCAGGTGGTTAGGAGAGACGTAGCAAGCTACGTCTCTACGAATCGGGCTTACTCCGAGACGCTGTGTTCTTCGTTTTGCGAACGGAGGACACGATCGACGGAATAGGGGGCGCGGCGGCTGGGTTCGTGGTAGTGGCGGACTTGCATTTCTCCCAGCAGGCCGATCGCGAGCAGGTTCAATCCGCCGAGCAGCAGGCCTAGAGCAGCCATCATCAATGGGCCATGCTCGCCCATGACCGGAACGTGGCGCAAAAACTTCTCCAAGCCAAGCCAGAGCACGATGGCGCTGCCGCCGAAAATGCTCGCCATGCCGAAGCTGCCGAAAAAGTGCAGCGGGCGCGACAGATAACGCAGCAGGAAACGAATCGTCAGCAGATCAAAGAACACGCGGAACGTGCGCGTGATGCCGTAGTGAGAAACGCCGCGTTCGCGGTTCACATTGCGGATGGGCACTTCACAGATCGTCGCGCCGTGCCACGAAGCCAAGGCTGGAATGAAGCGGTGCAGTTCGCCGTAGAGTGGCACCTGATCGAGAATGTCGCGGCGGTAGGCCTTGAACGTGGTGCCGAAGTCGTGGATATCGACGCCGCTGATCTTGGCCATCATCCAGTTGGCGATGCGCGACGGGACGCGGCGCATCCAGTAATTGTCGACGCGCACCTTGCGCCATCCGCTGACAATGTCGTAGCCGGCAGCAATCTTTTCCAGGAACAGCGGGATGTCGTTGGGGTCGTGCTGCAGATCGCCATCCATGGCGATGATGTACTCGCCGCGGGCGTGGTCGAAACCGGCTGCAAGTCCAGCGGTTTGGCCGAAGTTGCGGCGCAGCTTGACCACCGTCACACGACTGTCGACTGCCGCGATCTCGCGCAGCATGGCAAAGGTCTGATCGCTGGAGCCGTCGTCCACGAGCACGATTTCGAAGGTTTCACCGTGGGTCTCCATTACCACTTTCAGGCGGTCGTAGAGGTCGGTCACGTTCTCTTGCTCGTTGTGCAGCGGGACGACGATGGAGAACTTGGGCACAGTCCCTTGATTATAGACCGAAAAGCAGTTCTCAGTTCCCGGTTCTCAGTTCTCAGGTGGGTACGTTGGGGTCTGGTAAGCGACTGGTTGTTCGAGCAGTAGCCCGGATCGCCTGATCGTGTGGATATCTCCCGAAAAAAAACTCCGGACTTTCACCTCTGTGGGGCAGCGCGAGCGGGTTTCATTTCGGGAAAAGGGGCGGTCCCAAGGGGTACCCCCCTCCCCCCTACCCTCTGAAAGGCTTGACTGGCGCGGGGTTTGCAAAAATGGTCTGCAAAATCTTGAGCCCCAAGGGTTTAGAGGTCAAAATATTGACAACAAAGGACTTAGACCATCATTCGCGGCTTCTTCCTACACCGCTTCCGCCTTGACGATGATCTGCTCTTTGAGGTTCAAGGTCAAGGTTGGACGTCACATGGAGCCTGAGGAAAACTCTGGTCGGGTTCCGGTCGCCGTTTCCTTGCGAAGAGTGGAAGCTTGGGGTCGATGAGCGGAGATGCTACGCCGGTGTATACCGGTGCGGAGAATCTGCGGGTGGGCGCAGCAAAAACGAAGACGAAGGTCAAAGTCCCCACCCTAACGTCGCAGAGAACGCGACGTTAGGATGGGGCACCCTCGGATATCCTTCGGACGGGCGGTGTGGTCCTTCCTGTTATCCCTGTTCTTTGAGCTTTAGCTTCGACTTGTTTTCTTCCATGAAGCTCTTGATCTCGTTGGCTGCGCCGAGCAGGCGATTCCATTGCTCGTAGTAGAGAGTGACCGGGAAACGTCCCAGGCCGTAGACGCTGACGCCGCCCTTCTCGCCCACTTTAAATATCAGGTCGCCGCTGCGCTTCTTGGTTTCGACTTCCTTTTCCAGTTGAGACAGCTTCGCTTTCAGTTCTTCGTAGGTTGGTTCTGCCATGCATTACCTCTCGTTTGATATGAGTGCGTTACCGGACTACTGGCCCTTCGATGTGTGAACTCCGGGTCAGAACAGAATACTGCTTCTTACGCCCCCGGGGCTTGTCGATTTTCCTCGGTCCCACCCACAGCTTACGCTGTGGGCTGGACTCTTGCGCCGCTCCGCGGCTGTGCTTTCGGACTTCGTTCGTCGCTGCAACCGAGAATTCTCACACAGGTTAGGCCATGATGAACGTCCACTTCTATAGTAACTTGCCGGGCATTGCCTTGGGTTGGATAACCGTTATAAGCTCAACAGCGTCTAATCCCAAAGCAGGAAAGCGTTGTCTGGGGTAGTCGATGCGTTTGTGGGTGCGATGGTCGGCGTGGCTCTGCCTGTCCCTGATGTTGTGGACGGTGGCGGCGGAGTCTACCCACAATCACCCGAGCCAGACCGGCGCTGCTTCCTGCTCGATTTGCGTGGCGGCGCACAGCACCCGCCCCACTATAAGTTCCAGCCTGGCCGCTCCGGTGTTTACCGCGATCGGTCGGCTGCGAGAAGTAGACGTCGTCGCGAAAGCCCGGTTCGATTTCTCTGAGCTCGGAATTCGCGGTCCTCCTGTTCTGTAGGGATCCTCACAAATTGAAAGTTCCGGCCTGATGCTCCCGCTTGACGTGTGAACGTCAGGGCCGGCCGATTCCCTATTTTCCTTTTCATATCAGGAGGGGCTTATGCCTACGTTCCATCGTCATTCTTCTCGGTATTCATGTGCGTGGCACTTCGCTGCATCGGTTGCGATCGTACTATCGTTTGCCGTCACGATCGCGGGCGCGCAATCCGTGGGTAATTCCGGTTCTGTAGACGGCACGGTGCTCGACCCAACCGGAGCTGTCGTCCCCAACGCCAAAGTGGAACTCCACAACCCAGTCAGCGAGTTTGATCGTTTCGCGACTACCGACAGCGCGGGGAAGTTCGCGTTCACGAACATTCCGTTCAATCCCTACCACCTCAGCGTCGTGGCGACCGGATTCATGGTCTACGCGCGGGATGTGGAACCGCGCTCGTCGGTGCCGATCAGCGTTTCGATCAAGCTCGAGGTCGCTGGGTCGACCACGGCAGTGACCGTGGAAGCGGAAGGCGGCGACCTGGTGGAAAACGATCCGACGTTTCACACCGACGTGGACCGCGGATTGTTTGACAAGCTGCCCCTGGAAAGCCAATCGTCGTCGGTAAGTTCGCTGGTGACGCTGTCCACCCCTGGAATCTCCGCCGACTCGAATGGCCTTTTCCATGGATTGGGGGACCACGCGGAGAATTCGTTCTCCGTAGATGGCCAGCCCATCACGGATCAGCAGAGCAAGATTTTTTCCAATCAGATTCCGCTGGACGCGATCCAGTCGATGGAGGTGATCGCGGGCGCGCCGCCGGCGGAGTATGGCGATAAGACGAGCGTCGTCATAAACGTCACCACCCAGTCGGGGCAGGGCGTCACCACTCCTCACGGCAGTCTGACGACTTCCTATGGCTCGTTTGGCACCTCGAATGTTGACTTCAATCTCGCCTACGGAGGCAAAAACTGGGGAAACTTCATTTCGGCGAGCGGGCTGAACAGCGGGCGTTTTTTGGATCCTCCGGAGTTTATCGTGATGCACGACAAGGGGAACGAGGAGAATTTGTTCGACCGGGTGGACTATCAAGTCTCCGCAGCGGACTCGATTCACGTCAATCTTGGCTACACGCGATCGTGGTTCCAGACGCCGAACACGTTCGATTCCCAGAGCGCGACGCCGTGGAATGGGGTTGTAGTGGACAACGGTGGGCTCGACCCGAACGGCAATGTTGTCGGAGCCGCGGACCAGCGTTCGCAGATCAAGACGTTTAACATCGCTCCCTCGTGGACCCGCCTGATTAGCGCGAACTCCGTGTTTACGCTGGGCGGCTTTGTCCGGCGCGACCAGTTCAACTACTACCCCAGCGGCAATCCGTTCGCCGATCTCGGCCCGACGAATCTGCAACGGGAGACCGTGGGACAGAGCCGCAACCTCACTAATGCGGGGCTGCGCTCCGATCTCTCCTACGTCAAGGGGATTCACAACTTGAAGGCGGGAGTGGTTTATCAGCAGACGTTTCTCAACGAGAACGACCGGCTTGGCATTGTCGACCCGACGCTGCTGCCTTCGCTCGCGGACGCGAATGGAATCCCGTGCTACAACGCGACTACTCACCAGGCTATCGCTGCGCCGTGCACGAGCCTATTTCCGTACGATTTGACACAGCCTGGCGGAGGCAGCCTGTATTCGTTCAGCGGGCATACTGATGTGAAGGAACTCGCCCTCTATGTACGGGACAGCATCACCAAGGGAAACTGGTCACTGAACCTTGGGCTGCGCGGCGATTTCTACAACGGCCTATCCACCCAGCGCGAAGCCGAACCGCGACTGGGAGTCGCTTACAACATCAAGAAAACCAACACGGTGCTGCGCGCTTCCTACGCGCGAGTGCTGGAAACGCCGTTCAATGAAAACCTCATCCTCGCCAGCGTTGGGTGCAACAACGTTGTTTTGAATCCGCTGCTTGGGTGCTTTGCCCAAGGTCAGGAAACGCCTCTCAGCCCTGGCTGGCGCAATGAATTTCACGCAGGAATCCAGCAGGCTTTTGGGCGGTACCTGGTCTTTTCCGGAGAGTACATCTGGAAATACACCCACAACGGGTACGACTTCAGCATTCTCGGCAATACTCCAATCACATTTCCGGTGGAATGGGAGAGGTCGAAGATTCCGGGATATGCCGGCCGGGTGAGCGTACCGAACGTTCATGGATTCTCGGCTCTAGCAGTGTTCTCCAGCGTGGCGGCGCGGTTCTTCACGCCGCAGATCGGCGGAGCGGGCGCAGTCCCGTCGGCGGTGTTGGCCGGAGGCTCAGTCCCCTTCCGGATCGATCACGACGAGAAATTCAATCTGACTACACACCTGCAGTACCAGCCCTGGAAAACCGGACCGTGGTTCGGGTTCAACTGGCGCTATGACAGCGGACTGGTCGCAGGGCAGACTCCTTGCTACGGCGGTAACTGCGCGCAGACGACCACTACATCGACGGGCCAGCCAGCGATAGCGATGACGGACTCGTTCGGAATTCCTCTCAGCGCGGATGAGGAATTCGAAGCTGGCTTGTTCTGCGGATCGCTGCGTGCTACTCCGACGCAAGCGCTGCCCAATCCATGCCCTGTGTCGCAATTCGGGTCGACTCTGTTGCAGGTGCCGGCCGCGAATACCGAGAACGATGACCACAATCCTCCGCGGATCGCGCCGAGGAGCCTGTTCGACGTGGCCATTGGGCATGACAACCTATTCAAGGGCGACAAGTACAAGGTGAGCCTGCGGCTGACCGCCATCAACGTGACCAACAAGTATGCGCTCTACAACTTCCTATCTACGTTCAGCGGGACACACTACGTGACCCCGCGGACGGTTACGGCGGAGGTGGCGTTCCACTTCTAGAAGGAGGCACCCGCGAAACCTGGGCATCGCGGACGTGAAAACTCCGCGGTGCCCCATCCTCGTCCGGTCAAGCACACGAGGGTAATGTAAAGTTCTGTAGCAATCCCCTTCGCAGAGAAACTGTCTTGGTAAGATGGATCACAAAGCGTCTGTGACACCAGCAGGCGCGAATGGGGAATAGCGTTTGAAAAGCTTCTGGAACTTCACTGTTTCGTGCCTCGCCATCGGCGGCGTGCTGTCGCTTCCGTGTGCCGCGCAGCAAGCGGAAGCACCGGCTTCCACCTCAACAAACCAGCAGACACCAACGACGCCAAGTGGACAGGAGGCTTCGGACGATGCCAAGCCGGGCGCGCGAGAAGGCAAGACCAAGCTGGAAAAGGAAACCGGGACCATCAACGACCGCATACTGACGGTAATGCCGAACTACGGCACCGTCGAAAATGCCGAAACGCTGCCGCCGATTTCAAGCGGCCAGAAATACAGGCTGGCCACAGCCGGGGTGTTGGACTATTTCACATTCCCATTCATCGGAACCCTGGCCGCAATCGATCAGGCCAATAATGCTCCGAAATCCTGGGGACAGGGCTGGGGGGCGTATGGCAAACGCTATGGCGCATCTTTTGCCGACAATGGAATCGGCACTTACATGACCACCGCGATCTTCCCGAGCATGCTCCACGAAGATCCGCGCTACTACCAGTTGGGACACGGCAGTTTTTCTCACCGTACTTTTTACACCCTGAGCCGGTTGGTCGTGGCCCGAACGGATTCCGGACACAGCCGCTTCAACTATTCCGAACTGATTGGGAATGCCGCGGCCGCGGGCCTCTCGAATGTTTACCACGCACCGGAAGATCGCACGCTGGGCCGGAACCTGGGCACGTACGGAATGTTGGACATGTGGGACGGTGTCTCGAACCTGATGAAGGAATTCTGGCCGGACATCCACCGCAAAATGCAGCACAAGCACGATCCGGACAAGACACTACTGCCTTAGAATGTGCGCTTCGGTTCCGGTTGCCGGTTAACGACAAGCTCGGGATGCAGGCGCCGGAAGCTTTCCGTGACGTGACAGTTCCAGCAGACGGGGCGGTGGCTCTCGAAGACCTCCATCAACTGCTGCGGGCGGATCAGCTTCCACTCGACCGTCACGTGATCTGGCCCCAGCAACGCAGGGACATGATCAATGTGATGAAGCGGGCCGATCTGCTTGCGGCAAAATACGCAACTCTTCCCTTCATACCAGTTCGAGACGATATTCCAAACCAGGCAGTTCTGCGGATCGATCTCGATCTGTTGCAGGCAGTCCTGGCCGCAGTCCTGACGCTCGGGCCAGCGTGAACACTCGGTGAGACGCAACGTAGGCTCGGAAAGAAAGGCGCCCACGGCCGCTTCTGTCGCAGCGACATCTACGGCTTCCGCTTTGTGGGTTTCGGGGCAAGTCACCAGCCGTTTGCCGCGGTAGGCGAAGTAGGCACGCACTCCCGGGATGGCGCGAAACACGAAGAGCCCAACTGCCAGTGCGAGGACGGCGACAACAATCAGCATCGTGACCGTCATACATCACCTCCGGTAAAGCAGCCGTCAGCTATCAGCCCTCAGCTGTCAGGAAGAGCCTGACCAGGCCGTACTGTGGGTACTTACAGTATCGGTGCTGAACGACTTGGGAGCGGTGCCCTGCGTCACCAGAAAATGTGATTAGGATCACGAAGGAGCTCTCAGCTACCAGCTGTCAGCAGGCGAAGTGACGTGTCCTCGGACAACGACTGGAGCCTCAGGTGCTAAAGCCCGTGCCCTTCCCAAGAACCACTTATGAAACGTCTCTAGCGGCCGACCTCTGAGGGGTGATGGCTTCCTCGCAGTTGCATCTTTACCGCGACCGACAGGCGGCGGATGCCCTCGCGGATCTGTTCTGGCTGGGAGTACGAGAAATTCAACCGCATGTGGCGGCTGCCCTCGTGGCCATTGTTGGCGTAGAAACTGTCTCCGGCGACGAACGCGACATTCTCCGCCAGAGCGGCGGGCAATAGCGTTTGGGAGTCAGAGCCTGCGGGCAGGGTTACCCAAAGGAAAAGGCCTCCCTTGGGATGGGTCCAGGTCACTTCGTGTGGGAAGTACTCTTCCAAAGCGTGAAGCATGGCGTCGCGGCGCTCGCGATACACCTGTCGAATGAGCTTGACGTGCTGGTCGAGAAAACCGTCGCGCGCCACTTCGTAGGCAACATACTGGCTAAAGGTCGAAGTGTGCAGGTCTGCAGCCTGCTTGAGCTGGACCAACTTGCTGATCACATCTTCGGGGGCGACGATCCACGCCAAACGGATTCCCGGTGCCAGCGTCTTGGAGAATGTGCTCAGGTAGATGACGTTGCCGAGAGTGAAACCATTGTCACGGCGCAGGTTTTCGCGGTCGAGCACCACGAGCGGCGCAAGATGCTCGCCTTCATAACGCAACTGGCCGTAGGGATCGTCTTCGATGATCGGGACGCCGTATTTGTCGGCCAGGAGAATGAGTTGGTGGCGGCGGCCTTCCGACAGCGTCACTCCCGCAGGATTCTGGAAGTTCGGCAGGACGTACATGAATTTCGGACCAGCGCGGAGACTGGGATCGAGTTGATCGGTGAGGAGACCATCATCGTCGACCGGAACGGAGACGTATTGCGCTCCGTAGACGCTAAACGCCTGCAGGGCACCCAGGTAGGTCGGCGCTTCGACCAGGACACGATCTCCACGGTTGATGAGCAGCTTGCCGATCAGGTCGAGCGCCTGCTGCGAGCCGGAGGTGATGAGAACATTTTCGGCCTTGGCAAGGATACCGTAGCGGGCGATGTTGTTGGCAATCATCTCGCGCAGCGGTTCGTAGCCTTCGGTTGCGCCATACTGCAGGGCTTGGGCGCCATCTTCCGTCAGGACTTTGTGGCAGGCTTCCTCGAAGCGCTTGACCGGGAACACATCCGGAGCAGGCAGTCCGCCGCCGAAAGAAATGATCCCCGGCTTCTGCGTGACCTTCAGCAGTTCACGGATGGGGGAGCTCTTGACTCCCAGCGTCCGCTGCGCGTAGCGCAACTTCCAAAGCGTGGACATGCGCTGAATCCTCCCGGTTCTGCCCTTTTCCTAAGCCTGCCAGTCTTCGCGATTCGGTATTCTCTAATCAGTCTTCGCCTACGAGTTCAGGCTCGACTGGCACATGTACACGCGGATGCGCATAGGTATCATTCTCCTGCGCATCGACCACAGCGATGGCCGCGACGTTGACAACCTCTTCCACCGTCGCAGTACGCTGCAGCACGTGCACCGGACGGCTCATCCCCATAAGGATGGGGCCGATCAGTTCGCCGCCGCCAATCTTCGCCACCAACTTGCACGCAATGTTGGCCGATGCGAGGTCGGGGAAGATGAGCACATTGGCGCCGCCCTTCAGAGAACTGAACGGATACTGCTCTTCGATGATCTCTGGAGAAAGTGCTTCGTCCGCCATGATTTCTCCGTCGACGATCAGCGTGGGGTCGGCAAACTTGATCAGCTCCACCGCCTTGCGCATCTTGGTGCAAATGGGATGGTCGACGCCGCCGAAACTGGAGAATGACAACAGCGCGACCCGCGGCGAAATGTCAAAGCGGCGCGCCATGTGAGCCGTACAAAGAGCGATCTCAACCAGATCTTCTGCCGTGGGCTCGATGTTCACACTGGTATCGGCAAGGAAGAAGACTTCTCCTTTGCGCGTGATCACGGCGTAGCAGCCGGAGACGCGGTGCAGGCCCTCGCGCATGCGAACAATCTGCAGCGCTGGGCGAATGGTGTCGGGATAATGCTGGGTGACTCCGGAAACCAGTGCGTCGGCATCGCCCATGTGAACCATCATCGAGCCGAACACGTTGCGGTTGTTGATCAGCGTCTCGGCCTCCTGGAGGGTGACGCCGCGGCGCTGCCGCAGGCGAAACAGTTCCTGGACGTAGGTTTCGCGATGCTCCGACGTTGCCGGATCGACAATCTGCATGCCTTCAATATCCACGCCGAACTCGTGGGCCCGGCTCTGAATCTTGCCGGGCTCCCCGAGCAGGATGGGCTTTCCAATATTTTCTTCGACCAGTACGTGGCAAGCCCGCAGGATCTTCTCGTTGTCCCCCTCGGGAAATACCACTTGTCTGGGATTCGCCTGGGCCTTGTGAATCATGGTGCGCGAGACTTCGTAGGCCTTGCCCAGTCGCCGCTCCAGTTGAGCGCGGTAGGTATTGAGATCGACCGGTGCCTGGGCGACTCCACTTAGCATGGCGGCTTCGGCCACGGCAGCCGCTTCCCACATCAACACGCGCGGATCGAAAGGTTTGGGAATGAGGTACTCGCGGCCGAATTGCAGGCGGGGCACTCCGTAGGCGCGGCAGACGGAATCGGGAACGTCTTCCTTGGCAAGATTGGCCAGGGCGTGCGTGGCTGCCAACTTCATTTCTTCGTTGATGGCGGTAGCGCGCACATCGAGAGCTCCGCGGAAAATGAACGGGAAACCGAGCACGTTGTTGACCTGGTTGGGATAGTCGGAGCGTCCGGTGGCGATGATGACATCTGGGCGAGCGGCCTTGGCTTCTTCGTAGGTAATTTCGGGATCGGGATTGGCCATGGCGAAGACGACGGGGTCGGACGCCATGGAGCGCACCATATCTTGATTGATGGCATCTTTCACGGAGAGCCCGGCGAAGACGTCGGCGCCAGCCATGGCTTCGGACAGGGTGCGCAGGTTCGTGTCCTGGGCGAAGCGCTCTTTGTACTTGTTCATACCTTCTTTGCGGCCTTTGTATACGACTCCCTTGGTGTCGCAGAGAATGATGTTTTCGCGCTTCACTCCAAGACGCACATAGTGCTCGGCACAGGCGATGCCGGCCGCACCGGCTCCGTTGAAGACCACCCGGACCTTGCCGATATCTTTCCCCACAACTTCGAGAGCGTTCAGCAGTGCCGCCCCTGAGATGATCGCCGTTCCGTGCTGGTCGTCATGGAAGACCGGAATCTTCATGGTCTTGCGTAGAGTCTCCTCGATCTGGAAGCAGTCGGGCGCCTTGATGTCTTCGAGGTTGATGCCGCCAAACGTGGGCTCCAGCAACTGGCAGAGCTTGATGATCTCTTCGGGATCGTGGCTGTTGACCTCGATGTCGAAGACATCGACATCGGCAAAGCGCTTGAAGAGCACGGCCTTGCCTTCCATGACTGGCTTTCCGGCGAGCGCACCAATGTCGCCCAGACCGAGTACCGCGGTGCCATTGCTCAACACCGCGACCAGATTACCGCGGCCGGTGTATTTGTAGGCGTCCTGCGGATTCTTCTGGATTTCCAGACAAGGCTCGGCTACGCCGGGCGTGTACGCCATACTGAGATCGCGCTGCGTGCGGCAGGGCTTTGTGGGTGTAACTTCAATCTTTCCGGGACGCGGCCCATTGTGATAGTCGAGGACCTGCTGCTTGCTGATTAACATAACTTCCTCCGTACTTCTTTGGCGACGGGCGCCTTCGAGCCTCTCCGGCAGAAACGTTGCGGCGCTTCGAACTCAACTCCGTACGCAGTGCGCCCGGATACTGGGGCACTGCCAAACACTTTGGCAGCAACAGGCGTTGGCCAGCGCAAACGGCAAAACCCCGCTGAACGCCGGAGAGAAGCTGTTACAACCGAGAGTGTTTTTTGAGGAGATACGCGTAAGTCCCGGAATTGGCATGGCATATCTCCCGCTGGCGCACACCGCGGCCCCTAGATACCATCCTACTCTTGGGTATATGCCCGCCCCCAGTGCCAGGCTGTGATTGGGATCACATTCTGTCGTGAGCGTGGAGTCGTGGGCTAGACCCCCACTCCGGCTCGTTCCTTGGTAAACCGAACCAGAATCTCGGCCATACCGGGATGGGTCAGATCCTCCACTTCATAGGTGACGCGCAGACTCGGCTTGTTGAGCTTGATCAGATGGCCCAGGTCAATGGGGGTTGCGACCAGCACAAGATCGCAGGGAACGCGGTTGATGGTCTCCTCCAGTTCATGGCACTGCATGGCGCTGTAACCCATGGCTGGCAGCAAACTGGTCAGGTGGCCATAGCGCTCGTAGGTGCCACGGATTGACCCCACGGCAAAGGGCCGTGGATCGACCAGTTCCGCTGCGCCGCACTGCCGTGCGGCCACCACCCCGGCGCCGTAAGGCATTTCGCCATGGGTAAGGGTCGGACCATCCTCGACAACCAGTACCCTGCGGCCCTTGATCAATTCCGGCGCAGAGACGGCGACGCGGCAGGCCATCTCGACGACTGCCGCTTTGGGGTTGCAGGCACGCACATTCTTGCGCACGGTTTCGACGTCCTGTGGAGCGGCTGTGTCGACCTTGTTGATGACGACCACATCGGCCCGGCGCAGGTTCACCTCACCCGGGTAGTAGGCCAGTTCATGCCCTGGACGGTGCGGGTCGACGACGACGATCTCCAGATCGGAGGCGTAGAACGGAGTGTCATTGTTGCCGCCGTCCCAGATGACGATGTCGGCTTCTTTCTCCGCCTGGCGCAGGATTCGGCCATAGTCGACTCCGGCGTAGACGATGGTGCCTTCGCGGAGATGGGGCTCATACTCCTCGCGCTCTTCGATCGTGCATTGGTGCTTGTCGAGATCGTCCACCACAGCGAAGCGCTGGACGGCCTGCGCCGCCAGATCGCCGTAAGGCATGGGATGACGCACGACAACCGGCTTCCAGCCTTCGCGTTTCAGTTCCGAAGTCACGAGGCGGCCGAGCGGGCTCTTGCCGCAACCGGTGCGGACGGCGCAGATTGACACCACGGGCACCGAAGCCTTCAGCTGGGTGCGTTCCGAGCTGAGGAGCCAGAAATCGGCTCCGGTGGTGACCACACGAGAGGCCAGGTGCATCAGGTTCGCGTGCGAAATGTCGCTATAGGAAAAGACGACCGCGTCGACTTCGTGCTGGTCGATGAGCCGCTCCAGATCCTTCTCCTCGAAGATTGGGATGCCGGCCGGATAGAGCGACCCAGCCAGTTCCGCCGGATAGCGCCGGTCGGCGATGCCGGGAATCTGGGTGGCGGTGAACCCCACCACGTTGTACTCAGCGTTGCCACGAAACACTACGTTGAAGTTGTGGAAGTCTCTTCCAGCGGCGCCGAGAATCAGGATCTTTTTCGCTTTCATAGACGCACCTTTCCTTCGCCTTCTTCATAGAGACGCAGCTTGCTACGTCTCCTGGGCTGAAACCCTACTCTTTCGGGCTTCTCCGCCACATGGGCACGCACGGATTCCAGCTATGAACATCTTTTTGGAAATCGCGCCCCGCCTGGGTGGCGCCGACCGTGGTCAAGTCCTCCACCGGGGACTTCAGGAGTTCCGCGATGTACTGTTCGACCTGTTCGCGCAGACGGGGATTCTTCAGAGCCGCCAGCAGGTCGGGCTTCTCGATATGGGTGAATCCGCCACACAGCGGACACTTCACAACATCGTCATTAACCATGAGGCCCCTCTTGGTCAAGGAATCTCGCGGAATGAGTGCCGGTTTCGACCGTTCTCTCCGCGGTTTCCATTAGAGGATGGGGACAGCTGTTGGGCAGTGACAAGGGTCGCTCGGGTTGGTGACCGGGGTCACAGGGGGGATGGGGCGGCAGAATCACGGTTCGATGAATGTAACCGCGATTTTGCGCCAGCTACCGAATCCAAAGAATCCCTGCAGTACAATCACCACGTAGTGGCAGCTAGCTATATCCAATTGAAGGCATTGCTTGCCTTAGGAGTTATCTGTGCCGCACCTTCGCATGGAGGCCAGTCGAAGGGGCACGAGTACGCCAACCCCCTCTGGAGCGCCGATGTAGTTCAGGACCTCAGCGGCGTAGGGCGAAATCCTCCCCAGATCGCGTTTCTCGACAACGGCCAGCTGATCGTTTCTCAAGTGACCCTCGATGCTGGACAACTCTCCTCGCGCAAGAGTGCAGATACTTCCAGCTCCTTCAGGCTTCGGCTGTCAGTGCTCGACGCCAACTCGGGAAAAATCATATCGACCAAGGAATGGGGAACTCGGCATAAGGACACGTCGGTTCATGTCACAGGCGGTGGACTTGTGATCCGAACCGGCGACGTGTTGCGGCTCTATTCCAAGGATTTCCGCGAGATCGCAACGACTCCTGTTTCGAGCGATCCCAACCAAGGGTTAGAAATACGAGTCTCCACCAGCCGCAAGACGGTGCTGTTAAACACCTACCATCTCAATCGCGAAGAGAAAATGGAATTCAGCCGCATCGAGGTGCTAGATGGAGACACGCTCAAACCGAGAGTCATTTGGGCTGAATCTCCGGGGATCATCGACAAATTCGCGATCACGGACAGGATGATCGCCGCGGAACGGTACGAGAGCGGACCGGGCATGGTCGTTGCGACAGAGTTTGGAAGCGCAGTTTGGAATCCGTTGTTTGAATTGAGTCGGGGGGCCTGCAGTCCTGCCCGCTCTGGAGTCTTCGTCACAGAAAGCTTGCTCGTGTGTGGCTCCCGAGAGTTTGTAATGTCTTCGACCAATGGCGAGATCCTGATGACTGATCCCTTTGCAAAGGGGGACGGCATTGACACTCAAATAGCGGTCGCGCAAAATGGCAGGTATGTTGCCGTATTGCTAAAGAATTTTAGGGACGTCCGGGACACGGGCGGGCACAGTACTTCATTACGTGTCGTGGTGTACGATCTGTCCGCGAAAAAACGTGTGATGACCGTCTCGATTTCTCCCCCGCCTAAACATGACTACGATGTCGCCCTCTCGCCTGACGGGTCGAAACTGGCAATTCTCAGCGATCACAGGGCCACCCTCTACGCCAGCCGGACCCCGTGATTCGCCATCAAGGATAAATGTTGTTAACAGCCATTACGCTCATCGACCCGTCATTGGCGTCCAGTGCGATTCTGCAGTGCTCCCGCGCCAGCGATTTGATCCCGTCAGCAGTCTCGCCGGCCCTCGGCAGTGCCTAGCCTGAATTCGTTCGTCGGGTACGGGGGCGAGACGCGTCCGCGACGGCCTCCGCGACGGCCGGTGTCAGTGATTCGGCGCACGCCCTTCCGTGATGGGAACGGTGGTTACGCAAAAAGTCACCGCCGTTATTTACGTCGGTTCCCCTTCCCTGCTAACATCATAGGTTTACAACTCAACCGTCAACTCAACCTGATCACGCCTTCATAAATCTACGGAGGAAACATGGCAATCAAAGTAGGCATCAATGGCTTCGGACGAATCGGCCGCAACGTGCTGCGCGCTTCGCTGAAAGATTCAAACCTGGACTTCGTCGCGGTCAACGACCTGACGGATCCTAAAACCCTGGCCCATCTTCTGAAGTACGACTCGGTTCTGGGCAACCTTCCGAATCAAGTTTCTGCCGGCCCTGACAGCATTACCGTCGACGGCAAGACCATTAAGGTCTTCAAAGAAAAAGACCCGGCCGCGCTGCCCTGGGAATCCGTGGGCGCGCAGGTGGTGATCGAGTCGACCGGCCGCTTCACCGATGCCAATGACGCCAAGAAACATTTGCGCGGGACGGTGAAGAAGGTCATCATCTCGGCTCCGGCGAAGAATGAAGACGTCACGCTGGTGCTGGGTGTGAACCACGAGAAATATGACGGCGCGAAGCATCACATTATTTCGAATGCGTCGTGCACCACGAACTGCCTGGCGCCGGTGGCCAAGGTCATCAATGACGAATTCAAGATCGTCAGCGGCACCATGACGACCATTCACTCCTACACCAACGATCAGGTGATTCTCGATTTCCCGCACAAAGACCTGCGCCGCGCCCGTGCAGCCGCACTGTCGATGATTCCGACTACGACCGGAGCCGCCAAGGCACTGAAACTGGTGATTCCGGAACTCGGCGGCAAGATCGACGGATTCTCCATGCGCGTGCCGACACCCAACGTCTCGGTGGTCGACCTCGTCGTATGGGTCGAGAAGAAGACGACCAAGGACGAAGTAAATGCCGCGCTGAAGAAGGCGACGGAATCCGGGCCGTTAAAGGGATATCTCGGTTATGAAGAGCATGAACTGGTGTCGTCCGACTTCAAGGGCGACCCGCGCTCTTCGATCGTAGATTCTCCTATGACCCTTGTGGTCGGCGGTAATTGCGTGAAGGTGATCGCGTGGTACGACAACGAGTGGGGATATTCCTGCCGCGTGCGCGACCTGATCAACTACATTGCCAGCAAGGGCCTGTAAACAATTGCGGAACCCATCCTGACGTCGCAAGAGAGCGACGTCAGGATGAGGCACCCGCACCTATCTGCCTGCAAAAAGGACGACCAGCCATGCCCAAGCTTTCCATTCGTGATCTTCCGCTCAATGGCAACCGGATATTCATGCGTGTCGACTTCAACGTGCCGCTGGAAGACGGGCGCGTCATGGACGACACCCGTATCCGCGAGACGCTGCCTACCATCGAATACGCCCTGCGCCACGGAGCACGCCTGATCCTGGCCTCGCACCTGGGCCGGCCCAAAGGCAAGCCCAATCCCAAGATGAGCCTGAAGCCGGTGGCCGAGCGCTTGCGTATGTTGCTCGACAAGGAGCTGGCACGCGGAGAAAACGTCGGCTTCTGTCCAGAGTGCGTTGGGCCCGAAGCCGAAGAGGTCGCAACTCAATTGGAGAAGGGCCAGACGCTCCTGCTCGAGAACCTGCGCTTCCATGCCGAAGAAGAAGCGAATGACGAGAAGTTCGCCAAGCAGCTCGCGAATCTGGCCGAGTATTACGTCAACGACGCGTTCGGTACGGCGCATCGTGCGCACGCATCGACCGTTGGGATCACCAAGTTCGTAAAGCAGTCCGCCGCAGGGCTGCTCATGGAGAAAGAACTGAAATACCTGGGCAAGGCGCTGGAGCATCCGGAGAAGCCTTTTGTGGCGATTCTGGGCGGCGCCAAGGTTAGCGACAAGATCGGCGTGATCCAGAATCTGATGAACAAGGTCGACTCGCTGATCATTGGCGGAGGCATGGCCTATACCTTCCTCAAAGCGCAAGGACATGAGATCGGCAAATCGCTGCTCGAAGCCGACAAGGTCGACCTCGCCAAGCAGTTGCTGGCGGAGGCGAAGAAGCGGAATCTGAAGTTCTTGTTACCGGTCGATCATGTCGTCGCGATGAAGCCGGAAGCTAACGCCGTAGTGCAGCAGATCGGCGAAGGCCAGCCGATCCCCGCCGAAAAGATGGCGCTCGACATTGGACCAAAGACCATTGAATTGTTTACCGAGGAAATTTCGACGGCGCGAACGATTGTGTGGAATGGTCCGATGGGGGTGTTTGAAGTGCCGGCATTCTCTCGTGGAACGTTCAAGATCGCGCATGCGGTCGCAGAGAATGGCGGCGCAATTACGATTGTAGGCGGCGGTGATTCCGTTGCGGCCGTACACGCGGCTGACGTTGCCGATAAGATCACGCATATCTCGACGGGAGGCGGCGCGTCGCTGGAATTTCTGGAAGGGAAAAAGCTGCCGGGAGTCGAGGCGCTGACCGAGAAGAAATGACAAAAACAGTTCCCAGTTCTCGGTTCTCAGTTCTCAGTTAAGCGCAGGGCATTTCAGGTTGCGCCGAGAACTCTATGCGCTACGCAGCTACATGAAATGCGGCTTCTGCTCAATAACGCGAAGACGATCGAAATCGATGGGCCAGCCGATATCACTCGAGAAACTACGGATGCGATCGTGAATGCAGCAAACTCATCTCTTTTGGGCGGCGGCGGAGTAGACGGCGCGATTCACCGCGCGGGCGGCCCTGCCATCCTCGCCGAGTGCCGGCTAATCGTGAGCAAGATCAGGAAGTTGCCGGATGGGCAGGCGGTTATCACCACAGGCGGACAGCTTGCCGCCAAGCACGTAATTCACACGGTCGGCCCCGTCTACGGCGACGGTAAACACGGAGAAGCCGAAGCTCTGGCCAGCTGTCACCGTGAGTCGGTGCGGCTTGCCGACGAGCACGGTCTTAGCTCCCTCTCTTTTCCTGCGATTTCTACGGGAGCGTTCTTGTATCCCGTGACACTCGCGGCGCCGGTCGCGATTTCTGCCACCATCGAGGCACTAACCGGGACTAAGCACGTCACGAAATGTCGATTCGTGCTCTTTGACATCTCAGCTCTGCGCGCCTTCGAGCGCGCCGCCGAAAAACTTCATCGTTTGAACACCACTCCCCCATTCAAAATTGAAAAGGCTCACTCATGAGAACAAAAGTAATGGCCGCCAACTGGAAGATGTACAAGACTCCCGACCAGACTCGCGACTTCTTCCGCGACTTTCTGCCACTCGTGTCGGGACACACCCGCGATGAGATCGTCGTGTGCCCGCCGTTCCTCGACCTGCCCGCGGCGCTGGAAGCGGCCAAGGGATCGAATGTTTCCATCGGGGGGCAGAATGTTCACTGGAAAGAGGAAGGTGCCTTTACGGGTGAGACTTCGGCGGCTCTGTTGCTTGCGCTGGGCGTGACCCACGTGATCATCGGACACTCGGAGCGGCGGCAGTACTTTGGCGAGACCGACGACACGGTGAACTTGCGCCTGAAAACCGCTCTGGAAGCGGGACTCATCCCGATCTGCTGCGTCGGTGAAGTGCTCGAAGAGCGCGAGGCCGGACTCACCGACGACGTTCTGCGCCGCCAGTGCGTGCGAGCGTTCCACGCCATCTCGGCCAAGAAAGCGGCCAAGCTAATCATCGCCTACGAGCCGGTATGGGCGATCGGCACCGGCAAGACGGCGACTCCGGAACTCGCGGCGGAGGCGCATGCTGTCATCCGCACGGAAGCGACTGAGATCTTTGGCGAGGAATTCGCTGCCAATCTGCGCATTCTTTACGGCGGGTCAGTGAAGCCTGAAAACGCCACCACGCTGATATCGCAGGAAGAGATCGACGGCGCGCTGGTGGGCGGAGCATCGCTGGATCCAAAGTCGTTCACAGCGATTGTGAAGTACTAAGGCGGCGCGAACCCATCCTCGTAACACCGGAACTTTCTATGCGCCGACCCGGCGGTGCGGTGCGCGATAGCCCAACTGCATGGAGATATGCCGCGCGGCGTCTTTCAGCGCCTCCACTATGCGGGGCATGGTTTGGGCGTTGACCTGGCCAATGGTTCCGCTCAGGCCCACACTGGCCTCGATCGCGCCTTGCTGATTGAACACCGGCGCGCCCACACATCGCGCTCCCAGGTTGTTCTCCTCGTCGTCGACGGCATAGCCCTGCGTGCGCACCTTCTCCAGATCTTTCAACAGCCGCGGCACGGTAGTGATGGTTTTCGGAGTGCGCTTCTCCATGGCCCGCTCAGAAAGGATCTTCTCTAGCCGCCCCTGCGGAATGTGTGCCACCAGTGCTTTGCCCACGCTCGTGGCATGAACCCGCATGCGGCGGCCGACCCAAGTGTCCATGCGGATGAATCCCGGTGGCTCGACCTTCTCGATATAAACAGCCTCGGGCCCATCCAGAATCGCCAGATGGCAGGTAAGGGCGGTCTTCTCTACCAGGTGGCGCATGATGGGCAACGCAACCTCGCGCACGTCGATCCCACTGAGCGCGCCGCGGCTGAGGCTCAGGATCTTCAGTCCGACCCGGTACTTGCCGCTCTCCGCCTCTCGATTGAGATAGCCCTGCTTTTCCAGCGTGCGCAGAATGTAGCTCGCCGAACTCTTTGGAATCTGGAGTTTGCGGCTGATGTCTGCGTTGCTGAGGCCTTCCCGCTCCTGGGCAACTGCCTCGAGCATGGCGAGCGCGCGTTCGACGGCGACGGAAGGAGATTCGTGGTTCGTGGACATAGCCAAATCGTTATGGTAGCAAAACAGGGTCGGCCAACAAAATGAATTAGTGTTCTATATGTTGCACACCACCCTTGACCTGTGTTTCGTGCCGGCCTAGGATCGGCCAGTATAACGAACTGCTGTTCACTATAGTGAACACATCAGAGCGAAGCCGAGGAGCCCCGAGACCATGATGTCCACCGCAGTATCCACGCCGGAAGCCGGCACCCTAGTAAACCCAATCAACCGCACGCCGCTTGAGTTCGATCCTTCCCGCGATCTTCCGGCGGGCTTCATGGACTTCCTGCTCCCGCTGCACCGGGCGCTCACTCCGCGCCAGCAGGAACGGGTCTGAAACGGGTTGAGGTGCTCCAGAGATCGCTTGAGGGCAGCAAGCCTGCACATCGCTTCCCTTCCGACACGGTGCGCAACGGCTGGCGGATCACGCTGCCGGAGTGGTGCCAGGACCAGCGCAACCAGATGACCGGCCCCGCGGATGACGGCGAACTCTGCGTCAAGATGCTCAACTCGGGCGCTCCCGGCGTCATGCTCGACCTGGAAGATTCGTGCGTCAACGAGTGGTCGCATCACCAGACGGGCGTGGCCAATATTCTGGCGTGCCTCCGCGGCCAGCTCAGCTATTACGACAAGAAGCGCAGCCGGACCGTAGTGATTCAGCCGAGTAGCACGGTGATCTTTACGCGCCCGCGCGGATTGCACTTGAACCAGGCCGGTCTGATTGAAGGCGAGCTGGTTTCCGCGTCGCTGTTCGATGTGGCGCGCATCTTTTTCGAAATCGACCCTACCGAACTCAAGCATCCGCTCTGCATCTACACTCCAAAATCGGAGTCTGCGGAAGAGGCCCTTTGGTGGCGCGACCTGTTCCAGGCGCTGGCCCAGTGGCGAGGCCTGCCGCGCGACTACATCAAATGCATGGCGCTGGTGGAATCGCACCCACTGGCGTTTCAGATGGAAGAGTTCGCCTACAACTTGCGCGACCACATCATCGGGCTCAACCTGGGACGGTGGGACTACATGGCGAGCCTGATCCACTTCAATCTCGACGATCCTGACTGGGTGTTGCCCGACCGCAATACGCTTCCACACAACGTTGCTTTCTTCCAGAACCTGCGCGAGCTGATGCCCGAGATTTGTCACCACCGCGGAATTCTTGCGCTTGGCGGCATGACTGCGCTGTATCCAAGCCGCGAAGATGCGGAACTCAACACCCGCGCGCTCGCCATTCTGGAGAAGGACAAGAAGAACGAAGCTGACTGTCTGATGGATGGCGCATGGACGGGACATCCCGACCAGAACGCGATTGCTGTGGCGCAGTTCCCTTGCCCGAACCAGCTTCAGTCGCGGCCCAAGACGGCGAGCCGCTATCCAAACCTGCGGCCAGAGCCGGTGGGCGTAGGAGTACGAACGGTGAAAGGCACGCGGGCGGCGGTGCGAACGGTCATCCGCTACCGGCACGGCGTGCTCAGCGGCCGAGGAGCCAGCCTGCTCGACGGCTACATGGAAGACCTGGCCACGGATCGCATCTACCGCCTGATGATTGCGCAACGGGTGTTGCACCGCGATCTCGTTGAAATACAGGACGAGAAGGGCGGGGCGGTGAAGCATACACCGGAGTTCATCACGCGGCTGTTCGACGAAGAACTCGACCGGTTGCTGGCCGAACTCCCGGCGGATGCAAGTCCAGAGGAGGCGGACCGCTTCCGCCGCGCTCGCGAGATCAGTGAAGCCATGATCGTAAACGGAGAATTCAACCCGGCTTAAGTCGCCACCCACCCTTACACCAGTTCTTTCAGGAGAAAAATGTACATGTCGGCCAACGGAAACGGACACAGCAAGCAACCCTCAACTCCCCAGCGCCAGATCGAGCACCCGTTGAGCGAGCAGGAACGCGTCGCGCAATATGCTCTTGCCCAGGCCGCAATGAACCATGATTGGGCGGCCAATCCGCGCTGGCAGGGGGTTGAGCGTCCCTACACTCCCGAAGATGTGCTGCGTTTGCGCGGCTCGATCCACATCGAGCACACGCTCGCGCGCATGGGCGCCGAGCGTCTGTGGAAACTGCTGCAGACCGACCCTTACATCAACGCACTGGGTGCTATGACCGGCAACCAGGCGGTGCAGCAGGTGCAGGCGGGGCTGAAGGCAATCTATGTCAGCGGATGGCAGGTTGCGGCCGACGCCAATAACGCGGGCACGATGTATCCCGACCAGAGCCTGTATCCGGCCGACAGCGTTCCGAATCTTTGCCGGCGTATCAACAATGCGTTGTTGCGTGCGGATCAGGTTCATCACGCGGAGGGCAAAGTAGCTCCGGGGCAGACATGGTTCGCGCCACTCGTTGCAGATGCCGAGGCAGGATTCGGCGGCACGCTGAATGCCTTCGAATTGATGAAAGGCATGATCGAGGCGGGCGCGGCCTGCGTTCACTTCGAAGATCAGCTTTCCTCGGCCAAGAAGTGTGGCCACCTTGGCGGCAAGGTCTTGGTTTCCACGACCGAGGCAATCCAGAAACTCGTGGCAGCACGACTCGCGGCGGACGTCATGGGGGTGCCGACACTGATCATGGCGCGCACCGACGCGGACAGCGCTCACCTGCTGACCAGCGACATTGACGCGCGCGACCGCGCCTTCTGCACGGGCGAGCGCACGCCGGAAGGCTTCTTTCGAATCAACGGCGGCATCGAGTCGGCTATCGCGCGCGGCCTGGCTTACGCGCCTTACGCCGACCTGATCTGGTGCGAGACTTCGCATCCGGACTTGGAAGAGGCACGGCGCTTTGCCGACGCGATTCATGCGCAGTATCCGGGAAAAGCGCTCGCCTACAACTGTTCGCCCAGCTTCAACTGGCGCAAGAATCTGGACGAAGCGACGATCGCACGCTTCCAGCCGGAACTGGCACGCATGGGATACAAGTTCCAGTTCGTGACGCTGGCCGGCTTCCACGCGCTGAACCTCAGCATGTTCGAGCTTGCGCGCGGATATAAGCTGGCGGGCATGACCGCCTATTCGCGTCTGCAAGAAAAGGAATTCAGCCGCGAAACACAATACGGCTATGAGGCGGTGAAGCACCAGCGCTTCGTAGGCACGGGATACTTTGACCAGGTGCAGCAGGTAATCAGCGGCGGTCTCACGTCGACCACGGCGTTGGCCGGTTCAACCGAAGCGGAACAGTTCATGGGGAAGAAACCGCGGGTGCGGCCGGAACGCGGCCCCGACGCGGGTTGTCAGCCCATTCTCGGCGACTGTCCGCACATGCCGGTCACAATCGACCTGGGGCCGGAGGAGATGTTGTTGCCGTCTGGGGACTAAGCAGCCGCCGTCAGAACCGTGGCGCTAAAACAAGGGCCGGTCTAACAAGACCGGCCTTTGTTCTTTGCGTCGATGTTTGGCGCGGAATCGCGCACGCGCGCGCCGGTTTCGCGGCTACGCCGGTGCCACTGCGGACACCTCAACCGACTGCAATGGCAGACTCTGCCTTGCGCCTCCATTCAATGCAGCGACGGCCCGAGGCAGTATCTCCAAAAAGCGATCAACCTCCTGCTGCGTATTGAAGCGGCCCAGACTGACGCGCAGCAGACCCCGAGCGCGCTCCGAATCATATCCCATGGCGAGGAGCACACCCGATGGCTCTCCGGAATGATGAGCGCTACATGCGCTGCCCGCGGACACGGCAACGCCGGCACGATCGAGCGCGAGCAGGAGTTTGCCGACTTCCCTCTCCTGGCCGCGGAATCCGAAGCTCAGGTGGCCGGGCAAGCGTTTCGATGGATGCCCGAAGAGATACGAATTAGGCAGCGTCCGGGTGAGTTCAGCCGCGATGAGCTCGCGGAATCCCGCGAGGCGCGCTGCTTCGCTTGCTAGCTCTTCTCCTGCGATGGCCGCTGCGGCCCCGAAGCCGACAATGCCTGCGACATTTTCTGTGGCCGAGCGCAGTCCGCGTTCCTGCCCGCCTCCAAAAACGATGGGCGACAAGCACACACCCTTGCGAACGTAAAGCGCTCCGATGCCTTTCGGCCCGTGCAGCTTGTGCGCCGACAGAGAGAGCAGATCGACGTTCAAGCAATTCACGTCGAGCGGAATCTTGCCAGCGGCCTGAACCGCATCCGTGTGAAATAACACACCGTGTAGTTTCGTGAGATGAGCGAGTTCCTCGATCGGCTGCAGCGTACCCACCACGTTGCTCGCCGCCATGATGGAGACGACGGTCGCGTTCGACTGCAGCGCACGCAGCAGGCCCTCCGGACCAACAATCCCGTCGCCATCAACCGGGAGATGCGTGATCTTCGTACCCGACGCGGCGAGGAAGCGGCAGGTCTCGAGGATCGCAGCGTGCTCGATGGCACTGGTTACCACATGACCGGGCTTGCCGCTGGCGCGCACTGCGCCGATCAACGCCAGGTTGTCGGCTTCGGTGCCGCTGGCGGTAAAAATGATTTCGTCCGGCTCGGCGCCGATGAGCGCTGCCACTTGCGCGCGCGCGGTCTCGACTGCCTCGCGGGCCAAGCGGCCCTCATAATGCAGGCTCGACGGATTTCCAAACGCTCCGCCAAGAAAAGGCCCCATCGCCGCGAGCACCCGAGGATCGAGCGGCGTGGTGGCGGAATGATCAAAGTAGATTCGCGATTGCATGATGCTTCTCCAGTTGGCTGCGCTGGGCCCTGCGCGCCCTAAAAACACGAATGCCTCATCCGGGATATGGGGACGAGGCAGTTGCTCACCGAGATCTCATGTCCCCCGCAAACCGGGCGGGAATTGACACCATATGATCAGGCTGGTTCCTGATCCGGTTGTCGTGGCTTCTACGGGCCCGTTACCCTCAGCCACTCTGCATGAGACTACAGTTAACTCAAGCTCGAAAGCCTGAATGCGACTACGATAGGGCGATCGGGAGATGATGTCAAGAAATTAAGGAATCGGGCAGTGGTGCAGATTCTGCCATTCTTACGGAGGCATTTGGTCCTCGACAGCGCCAAAGACAACAACCGCAAATGTGCGTGGCTCAGTTGAAAGCCGTATCAGCGTGCCGGTCTTAGTGGGCGGAGGGACTGTTTTGCTATAATCACTGCTGCCTCGTGGTCCCGTTTCAAGCTGTGCGGAAGTGGTGGAACTGGCAGACACACCATCTTGAGGGGGTGGCGCCGAAAGGCGTGGGGGTTCAAATCCCCCCTTCCGCACCATGAACTCTGCCAGCCGGAGCATATGCGCTGAAGGAGCGAGTCGGCAGCCTTTAAGAAGCCGCAACACGCGCGGTCAGGAAAACATAAACTCATGATTTACGGTTTGATCGTAACCATCCACATCATTGTCTGTTTCTTCATTATCATCGTCGTGCTGCTGCAGAGCGGCAAGAGCGGCGACATCTCCGCGGCTTTCGGCGGGCAGGGCAGCCAGACCGCATTCGGCCCCCGTGGCGCAGCCAGCGCACTTTCGAGGGCAACCACCTGGTCGGCTGTGGCTTTCATGATCACATCCATTACGTTGTCGGTCTACGCCACCCGACGTGGTGGTCCGGCTTCCGTATTGCAGGGACTCAAGTCGCAACCGGTGAAGACGCAACCCGCGCTAACACCTACGCCTAACCCTGCGGCACCAGCACAAAAGAAATAACTACGTTGCTTGCTAACCGCTTCCCTCGGCCCCCGCATGGCGCTCGATTGGCTTGGCCAGCGGGCCGTGCGAGGACATTGCGTTCGGCATAAGTCCCACTTTGTCCTGCCCGCAAGTTCTCCTTCATTGGATTTCCATGACGCAGGATGCTACCATCCGTCATAGGGTTTATTGATCAGGAGGTAACGACATGTCAGATCGTGACGGCAATAGTTTCGTTTGGTTCTTGGCAGGACTGGGTTTGGGAGCGCTGGCAGGAGTGCTTTATGCGCCCCGCTCAGGCAGCGAGACGCGCGAAGTGCTTCGGGCACGCGCTGAAGAAGGCCGCGACTATGTTCGCAATCGTGCGCGTGACGCGCGCGAGCAGGCTGCACAGTGGGCCGACCGTGGCCGCGATGCGGTCAACACCCAGAAGGAACAGTTCCGGGCCGCATATGAGGCCGGCCGCCAAGCTTATCACGAAGCCACGACGGAGACTGGCGCACCTAAGAATTTGTAATTCATTGCGGCGCCGGGTGATCCCCTCCTGGCACGGCGCCGACTGGAACCGCGTGGAGGCACGCTTATGGACAAGATCACGGTGTTCATCGCGCTAACGGGGATTGCGGTTCTGCTGCAGGCTGGCGTCCTCGTGGCCATCTACATGGCCATGCGCAAGAGCAGTGCGCGCATCGAAGCCATCGCGACGGAGATAAAGACAAAAGTCCTGCCAACTGTGGAGCAGGCCCAGGCTCTGCTGACCGACGTTCGCCCCAAAATACAGGTGATCGCCGACAATCTGCAGGAGTCGACCACCGTGATGAGAACGCAGGTGCAGCGCATCGACGCGACCGTCAATGACGTGGTCGATCGGGCGCGCTTGCAGGTCATTCGCGCCGACGAACTGCTCAGCCGAACTCTGGACCGAGTGGAACAAACCTCCGACATGGTGCACAAGACCGTCATCTCACCGGTCCGCCAGCTTTCGGGTCTGATGCAGGGGATCACCGTGGGTCTTGAATTCCTGTTCGGGAGCAGGGGCCGCAGAAATGGCGGCAGCCGCGAGGAGCGGCGTCCGGTTCCGCAGGATGAGATGTTCATCTAAGTCGTGCATCAACTGCGGTTCGTTTGGATTTCTCACCCTTAAAGCAGGCACACTCCCAATGCTGCGTTCTCACTCTGTTCCCCGTCATCAGGTCGTTGCGACCATTCTTCTAGTCGGCACTTTGATTCTTCTTTCCGCCTCTCTCGCGGCCCAGGACAAGGTTGTCTGGAGCGACCAGGAGAAGCCGATCGTCGAGCATATTCGCGGCCTCCGTAAGCTCGATGACAATGTGCGCGCCGGTACCACCAAGGATCTCGCGCTACGTATCCGGCAACTGCCCGTCGTTCCGAACAAGCTGAGGCTCGCCGTAGCGCTGGCAAATCTCTCAACCGAAGGCGACTTCGGGCGCAGCACTCTGCAGGAAGTGACCACCACTCTGGCCGCCGCATTGCGCGAACAGCCTCCCGTAGAAAAGAAGGGCGAGCCCGATTCTGCGTATGTGGAACTGGCCTCCCTGGTCCGCTACGAACGCATGCAAGCCACGTCGGACAATCCGCAGTTTGCAGCAGCCTTGGCCAGGCTGGAAGCCGACGATGCGAAGCGTCAGAATGCCGACTTCACACTCAGCGATTTGCAGGGAAAGGCTTGGCATCTCCAGGACCTTCGCGGCAAAGTGGTGCTGGTAAATTTTTGGGCGACGTGGTGCCCACCCTGCCGCAAGGAGATGCCCGATCTGGACGCCCTGTATAACAAGTTTAAGGATCAGGGCTTCGTGGTGCTGGCGATTTCCGATGAAGAGGCCGCGAAGGTTACGCCGTTTATTGCCGAGCGCAAGATCAGCTATCCGGTGATGCTCGATCCCGGGCGCAAGGTGAATGATGCTTTCATCGTGGAAGGGATTCCCAAGAGCTTCGTTTACGATCGCGCCGGCAAGATGGTTGCACAGTCGATTGACATGCGCACGAGGAATCAGTTTCTGGAAATGCTCGCGCAGGCAGGTCTGCAGTAGATCGCGAGCGCGGACGAATGCGTCCGGGGCTACGTGTTTTGAGGTCCAAATATTGTGCGGTATCTGGTTCGAGCCCGCGTGAAACCCGGTCGTGAGGCTGATCTGCTCGACGCCATCGAGCAGGAGACGCTGGGCCAGGGCTCCGTCGCCGAAGGCGAGTATCTGCGAAACATGCAGGAGGCGCGGCTGTACGCCGACCAGATCGCGCGCTGGGTGGAAGTCTGCTACTGTCCTACTCCGCTGCAAGAAGAGCGGTCCTACTGGGAGGAATATTTTGAACTGACTCGCGTGCAGGATGCGCACGACCGCAGACAGTGCCGTGACGACAATGGCGCGGAACCCTGGGCCTGCAGCGACTGCGACTGCACCGCGCGGCTGGAAGAGAAACTCAAAGCGGAAGGCAGTCCTTTTCTCGACTCGCTGCGAAACCGGGCACCGGCCACCTGCTTCGACAAGCTGCGCCGGGGTTGATTCCGCGTTTCCGTTGAATACTCCTAGTGCCAACGTTTGTCCGCCGTTCTAATGTGTTGCAGTGAATTCCTCGCTCGTGCCCTGCTTCTCGTGCTAGCCACGCAGGCATTCACCCTCGCCGCACAACCGCGCCCGGCGGAGAATGAGCCCTACCAGTCTCCCGGCAACAGGAAGATGGCTGCCCTGCTGGAGCAAATCGCTGAGCGAGCATATTGGCGTGGGAAAGGCCGAACGGGTTGGCGTAAGGGGCCTATGCGATCCAGCCGCCACCGACGACGATGTTGCTATCGTAGAAGACTGCGGCCTGGCCCGGGGTGATGGCGCGCTGAGGCTCGTCGAAGGTGACGAGGATCTCGTCGCTGGCGGTTCTTTCGATCAGGGCAGCGGCGGGCTCGTGGCGATGGCGAATCTTCACGGCCACGCGCATCGGCTCGTGCAGGTCGTCGATCGAGATCAGGTTCACGCGGCGCGCGCGCAGAGTGCGCGAATAAAGATTCTCGGCGTCGCCCACGACAACCTGCTTGTTAGCGCCGCTGATCTGGATGACGTAGAGCGGCGATCCTGTGGCCACGCCGAGTCCCTTGCGCTGGCCGACGGTGAAGTTGTGAATGCCGCTGTGCTCGCCGATCACTTCGCCGCTCGTGGTTACAAGATCGCCCGCGGTGTCGGGCAACGCCTCGCCCTGCTCGGCTAGGTAGGCATCGATGAAGCGCTTGTAGTCGCCACCGGGGACGAAGCAAATCTCCTGCGAGTCGGGCTTCTCTGCCAGCGCGAGCCCATGCTGGCGGGCAAGTTCGCGGACTTCGGGCTTAGTCATGTCGCCAAGCGGGAAGATCGTGCGACTCAGCTGCTCCTGGGTCAGCCCAAAGAGAAAGTACGTCTGATCCTTGCTGAGGTCAGCAGGACGCTTGAGCAGCCAGCGGCCTCGCGCTTCGTCATAGGCCACGCGGGCATAGTGTCCCGTGGCGACGCAGTCGGCGCCGATCTGCTGGGCGACAATCAGTAACTGATCAAACTTCAGGTGATTGTTGCAGAGGCTGCAAGGGATCGGCGTACGCCCGGAGAGATACTCCTCGACAAACGGGCGCACCACGTCACGCTCAAAGCGCTCCTCGTGATTGACCACGTAGTAGGGGATGCCGATCTGCTGGGCCACACGGCGGGCGTCGTAGACGTCGTCGAGCGAGCAGCAGCGTCCCTGAACCGACTCGGGCATGCCCTCGCGCCCGGCCATGCGCCGCTGGTTCCAGAGTTGCATGGTCAGGCCGATGACGGTGTGTCCCTCGGCACGCAGCATGGCCGCGACGGTGGAGGAATCCACACCGCCCGACATGGCTACCGCAATAGTGTTCGTACTCAGGGTCTGGCTCCTGGCTTCTGAATATCCGTGTGCTTGTCATTCTGAGCAAAGCGAAGAACCTATGAGGTTTGCCGGCGCCGGCAAAATGCATGGGTCTTCGCGGCAGAATGCGCCGCTCAGGACGACACCGTAATCTGACTGACCGCTAACTGCTCACTGCTAGCTTCTTGTACCTCGGCGAAATCTCCCGGAGACGCGCCACCGTCTCCGGCACGAGCGCCAAGGCCAACTCAATATCTTCTGCGACCGTCTGCTTGCCCAGGCTGAAGCGAATGCTGGCTCGCGCTTGATCCGGGCGCAGGCCCATCGCCACCAGTACATGCGACGGCTCGTTCGCGCCCGAGGAGCAGGCAGCGCCCGTGGACACCGCCAGTCCCTTCAGGTCGAGGGCTATCACCATTGCTTCGCCGTCGATGTGGTCGAAGTGGATGTTCGTGGTATTCGGCACGCGCGCCGCACCGTCGCCATTCACGCCCGATTCCTCGACCTGGGCGAGGATTCCCTGCTGCAAGCGGTCGCGCATTGCGGCCATTTTCTTGTCTTCGCCGCGGTCGAGCGCATCCTTCGCCAGTCGCGCAGCCTTGCCCAGACCCACAATTCCTGGGACGTTCTCTGTACCGGCCCGCCGCGAGCGCTCGTGACGGCCACCATAAAACAGCGGCCGGATCTGCGTTCCCTTCTTGACGTAGAGCGCGCCAACGCCTTGCGGCGCGTGAATCTTATGGCCGGAGATGGAGAGCGCAGTGCAACCGATCCGCTTCACATCAATCGCTGTCTTGGCCGCAGCCTGCACGGCGTCTGTGTGAAAGCAGACACCGGCTTCTGCTGCGATTCTTCCAACCTCGTCGACCGGTTGTAACATTCCGGTCTCATTGTTTGCCATCATCACCGAGATCAACTTGGTATTCGGCCGTAGCGCCCGGCGCACATCGTCGGGATCGACTTGGCTACGGCCGTCCACCGGAAGGTACGTCACCTCGCACCCGATCTCTTCCAGGTGCTTGCAGGCATGCAGCACGGCGTGGTGCTCGATGCTTGACGTGATCACGTGATCGCCCGCCGCTACCAGGCCGGAGATGGCGAGGTTATCGGCCTCAGTGCCGCCGCTCGTGAAAACGATCTCCGACGCGCGGCAGCCGAGCAACGCGGCCACCGACTCACGGGCATCCTCCACCGCGGCCCGGGTCTGCTGCCCGTGATGGTGAATGGACGAGGCGTTTCCAAACTGCTCCCCAAAATACGGGCGCATCGCCTCGAACACCTCGGGCAAGACCGGAGTGGTGGCATTGTTGTCCAAGTAAATGCGATGCATACAGAACCCGCTTCTATTCTACCTTGCAGGCGTCGTAGAGACGTAGCTGGCTACGTCTTGCTGGCGGCATTTCGAATCATGGTGAGACAGACGTTGCAAGCAACGTCTCTATGACCACCCCTACCGCTGATCGATCTGCACGTAGTGGTTGGGGTATTCCGGGCCAAGATACTCCGCTCGCGGCCGAATCAGGCGGTTGTCTTCGAGTTGCTCGATCACATGGGCAGCCCAGCCGCTGACGCGGGAAACGGCAAAGATGGGTGTGAACAGATCGACGTCAATACCTAGCGTGTGATAGGTGGAAGCCGAGTAGAAATCGACGTTGGCGTTCAGTTTCTTGTCGGCCTTCACAAATTCTTCAATCTTGTGCGAAATCTCGAACCACTTGGCCTGACCGCTGGAAGTGCCAAGGTCGCGGGACATGGCTCTCAGGTGCGTGGCACGGGGGTCCTCGGTGTGATAGACGCGATGACCGAAGCCGGGAATCTTTTTCTTCTGAGCCAGCATGCCTTTGACGTAGTCGATCGGATCAGCGCCGGAGGCGTCGATCGCTTGCAGAATTTGAAATACCGCTTCGTTGGCACCGCCGTGCAGCGGTCCTTTCAGAGCCCCAATCGCCGACGTGATGGCAGAATGCATGTCAGACAACGTCGCAGCGGTAACGCGTGCAGCAAACGTCGAGGCGTTGAGTTCGTGATCCGCGTGCAGAATCAGCGCGATGTCGAGCGCGCGCTCGGCCGTCGGTGAAGGCTGCTTGCCGTTCAGCATGAGCAGGAAATTCGCAGCGTGAGAGAGTGAGCGGTCTGGTTCGACTACCGACTGCCCCTTGCGAATGCGGTCATAGGCGGCGACGATCATGGCGATTTGCGACGTGATGCGTATCGCCTTATCCACATTGGCCTTGCTGTCGTTGCTCTTCTCCTGGGGATCGTAGAACGACAGCGCCGAGACGGCGGTGCGCAGCACGTCCATAGGCAATGCGTGCCGGGGCGCGTTGCGCAACAGAGTGATGATCGACGCATCCAGCTTGCGCTCCTCGGCCAGACGCTCGTGCAGTTCGCGCAACTCGCGCCGAGTAGGCAGTTTTCCGAACCACAGCAGGTAGCACGTCTCTTCGAAATTCGACTGATGAGCCAGTTCGTGAATGTCGATGCCGCGATACGCCAGCACGCCGCGATCGCCGTCGATGTAGCAGATCTTGGAAGTGGTGGCAACGACGCCCTCAAGTCCCCTGGGGGCATGATTTGTGGTCACGCTGGACATTAGTCTCTCGCTTCGATCCTGGATTTTTGTTGCCGGACCGCGCGAGGAGGGACGCGGGGAATGCAACCTTTTTTTATACCTGAAACGCTGGTAAGTTACCAACCTCCCGAAGTTCTCGCGCAGCATCGGGACGACGACGCGAAGCCTCCGAGCGGGCATATTTAGTGCGTTTTGGCTGAGATTGCGATGGGAGAGCCCTTTGCCGCATGCCTTCCGCGCGGAGTATATTAGAAGGTTCGCCTTTAGCACGCCACAGGTTCTGTATTTGCTCTTCATATATTCCTCATGGAGGAACCACCCGAAATGAAACGCTTCTTCTCAGTTCTGCTTACGTTTGCCTTCGTCTTTTCCACTCTGGCCTCGGCCGACGAGGGCATGTGGCTCTACAACGCTCCCCCGAAGGACAAGATCAAAGCCAAATACGGCTTCGAACTCACCCAGGAATGGCTCGATCACGTTCGCCTGTCTTCCGTGCGCTTTAACAACGGCGGTTCCGGCTCCTTTGTTTCGGCCGACGGCTTGACTTTCACGAACCATCACGTGGGTGCGGGATGCGTCCAGCAGCTTTCGACCGAGGGTCACGACTACATCAAGACCGGCTTTTACGCCAAAACGCAGGCAGAAGAGGCCAAGTGCCCGAACCTTGAACTCAACCAACTCGTCGGCATTGAGGATGTAACTGACAAGGTCAATGCCGGTGTGAAACCGGAAATGTCGGCCGCAGAGGGCGGGCAGGCACAGCGCGCCGCCATGTCGCAGGTCGAGAAAGACTGCACCACCGCAACCGGACTGCGCTGCGACGTGGCCATCTTCTATTCCGGCCAGGTTTATAACCTCTACAAATACAAGAAATACACGGACGTGCGCCTGGTGTTCGCACCGGAATTCGACATTGCCTTCTTCGGCGGAGATCCCGACAACTTCACCTATCCTCGTTACGATCTCGACATCACCTTCTTCCGCGTCTATGAAGACGGCAAACCGGCGCACCTGGATCACTATCTACAGTGGTCGCGCACGGGCGTGAAAGACGGCGACCTGATCTTCGTCTCCGGACATCCGGGAAACACCGGGCGCTTGCTCACCGTGGCGCAGCTCGAATTCATGCGGGATGTGCAGTACCCGATACTCCTGAAGCTCTTCCAGCGGCGCATCGCCTTACTACAGGACTTCAGTAAGCAGTCGGAAGAAAACGCCCGGATCGCAAAAGAAGAACTCTTTGGACTGCAGAACTCTCAGAAGGCCATCACAGGCTACCAGTCGGGCCTGCTCGACAAGTCGATCATGGACGGCAAGGCCACTGACGAGACCAAGTTGCGTGCCGCATTCAAGGCCGATCCCAAGAACGTTGGAGTTGCCGATCCGTGGGATGAAATTGCCCAGGCCATCAAGCTGCAGCACTCCATTTATCCCAACCTGACTTATCTCGAGCGAATGCGCGGCTTCGCCTCACGCCTGTCCCAGTTGGCTCGGGTTCTAGTGCGGGCAGCGGCCGAGAAACCGAAGCCGAATTCGGAGCGCATGCGGGAGTTCCGCGATTCCAATTTGCCTTCGCTTGAGCAGCAATTATTCTCCGCCGAGCCGGTTTACAAGAACCTGGAGACTGCTCTGCTTGCCGACTCGCTGAGCGAGATGCAGGATGCACTAGGCAAAGACAGTCCCGATGTGCAGAAAGTACTGCAGGGGAAGACGCCAGCCGACGCCGCGAAGGACCTGCTCGCCAACACGAAACTCAATGACGTGGCTGTGCGCAAGCAGCTTTATGAGGGCGGGCAGGCAGCCATCGACGCCAGTACCGATCCCCTAATCGTTGTCATGCGCGCGATCGATCCTACGGCACGTGCCGCTCGCAAACAGTTCGACGACAAGGTCGACTCGATCGTGCGCCGTGATGGCACAATCGTCGCCAAGGCGCGCTTTGCCCAGAGTGGCTTTGCCCAACCTCCGGATGCCACGTTCACTCTTCGCCTGAGCTATGGCGAGGTGCAGGGCTATCAGGAGAATGGCAAGGCGATTCCCTTTGCGACCGTCATGGGCGGCGCCTACGAGCATGCGGCGGAGCACAACAACCAGTCGCCCTACAACGTGCCGGAGAGTTGGACGAAGTCGAAGGCGAACCTCGATTTGAAGACTCCGTTCAACTTTGTTTCCACCGCCGACATTATCGGAGGCAACTCCGGATCGCCCACCGTGAACAAAAATGGGGAGGTGGTAGGGATCATCTTCGACGGCAACATCGAGTCGCTGCCCTGGAACTTCGCCTTCAGCGAAGTACAGGGACGCGCCGTGTCCGTGGATTCGCGCGGCATTCAGGAGGCCCTGCGGAAGATCTACGGCGCGACCGCCCTAGCGGACGAACTGCTCGGAACCAAGGCAGAAGGGGCCAAGGCAGGAAAGTAAACCGGTCACAGATTACTGCAGAAGAACCATTGGCCCGCATCTCGATGCGGGCCTTTTTGTGCCAGCAACGTCGCGGTCCATGCAGTGAAATGCGATTTTGCGATAGGTGCAAGCCGGAGAGTCACTTGCTGCCTGATTTGCCGACTGCGCTGGCCCCGGCTACGATTCTCAAAGAAACGCTCAGGGAACAACTACGTTGCCTTAGCGTGTCGCGCTCGCGTGGTCGCGAGGGACTTGACGACCATGGCCTCCAACACCTGTTGGTCCACGTCGGCGAACTTCTTGATGTAGAGGCAACCCTTGCCGGTGGTGTGCCTGCCGAGCCTAGCGAGCAGAGCCTTCGAGTCGCTGCATCCGGTCACTCCATACAGAACCGTGGCGGCCCTACGCGGAGAAAATGCGATCAGCGGCGCATCGCCCTCACGCCCGCTGTCATACCTGTAGTGACAGCTGCCGAAGCCGATGATGGACGGCCCCCACAACTGCGGTTTTTCCCCAGCCGCGTTCTGCATCAACTTGACGAGCGCCTGGGCGTCTGCGCGCCGGGCCGGGTCGGGAACGGCTGCAATAAACGCTGCCACACTCAACTTAGTGGGCTTGGTTTTGTTCTCCGCCATGGCTTCTGCCTTATCCTTGCCTCCAAAGGCTAACCTAGTCCTTCGATTATGGGCAAACGGGCAACGCGGAAGGAATCCACAACCCGCGCCGGTGCCGTCCCCACTCGAGGAGTAGTCAAGCATCGGTAGCGTCAAAGCGGGGCGTCGAGGACAAAAATCAGGCCGGCCACATCGTCAGCGCGCTTTTGCTCAGAATCTGTTGCTGAACGGCTGGGCTGAGCGGAAGCGCCCGGAATTCGTCGAGATTTTTCTTGATGTCGGGCACTCCCGGGCCGGGCCAGTCCGTGCCGAACAGCGTTTTGTGCGCAATTTCTTCGAGGCGCGGAAAGTACTTCAGCAATGTCTTGGGCGGGATACCGCTGATGTCCAGATACACGTTCGGATGCCGCCGCACAAGAAAGAACGCCGTTTGCATCCACAACGGGCGCCCACCGTGTGCCAGCAGGATCTTCAGCTTGGGGAAATCGACCGCGACATCGTCGACGTGGATCGGATCGCCATACTTATTCCGCGCGCCTGGAAAAATGGACGTCCCGGTGTGAAACATCACCGGCACACCATTCGCTTCAGCAGCGCGGTAGATGATCTCAAGTTCCTTCACGCCGCTGAGGTAGTCGTTGGGAAACAGCAACTGATGAGGCGGATGAATCTTGATCATCTTCAGCCCGAGCCGCAGAATCTGTTCCACGTCAGCCAGGACGTTGGTTGTATGTCGTGGATGCAGGCTTCCACAAGAGAGCAGGCGCCGGGGATCTTCCTTCACGTAGTCGGCGACAAACTGGTTCACGCCGCTGGTAAACCCGATCACTTCCGGAGCCACGTAGTTGATCAGCATGGCACGGTCGATGCCGCTCGCGTCCATGAACTTGAGAAAGGCCTTGGGTGATCGGCAGAACTCGACAATCTGGTCGAAGTTCGGCCGCTTCCTCTTCATGAGTTCCAAGGCGTGGGGTTTGAACATCTCCATCGGCTGGATGTGGATGTGGCAATCAGTGATCAAAGGGATTGGTCGTATTGAGCAAGCAGTTTATCAGGGTGCTGCGGTGATCGTCCGCAATTTGTCGCCTGTGCGGCTAAGTCGCCGGACAGGGCTGAAACGACGACCAATCAATCGCACGCTGAAATTGCTCGTCCGGTTGAAAAGTCGTTTTGAAAGTGAAGGCAAACTCCGTAGGCCCATGCTGCGCGAGATGGGCCAGCCGTTTCGTCGCCTCGTCCATGCCGGGACGATGCCCCGCGGGAACCCACCACAGTGCGGTATATGCGCCTGAGAACCTTTCGAACCATGCTTCCCTTTGCCGAAGAAGTTCTGCGTGAGCCGTCTTGTAAACGTAATGCCGCAGTGCCTCAACCGTCTCCCAAACCGACATGTTGATGAGAATCCGGTCGTCGTCTGGGTAAGGTCGGAAGTAGGTCGCATTACCGACGGGTGTCTGCAGCCGCCAAACGAAGCCGGGACTGCGGTCGGCGAGTGCGTTGATCTCGTCAAGCCGCGCCACAAATCCGGCCATCAGCGGATCCTCGACCGGTGCCTTCACTCGACCAATGTTGACCTGCGCGATGTGGTAGTTGGCCATCAGCTTCTCCTTTCAGCGAGGACGCCTTGTTCAGTTTCGATCAGCCACCTGGGCCGCTGCGAGCACCGCCCTTTTCGTGAATACCCGAATCATCTCGCGACGATACTCCGGAGTGAGGGCGGAAGTTGTCAACGGCTTGCTAATTCTCGCCGCCAAGTCACCAGCGGCTTCGGCAAGGGCTTGATCGACGGCCTTTCCCGCCAGCAACTCGGATACGCCTTCCACCAGCAGCGGCGCGGGATTCACGGCTGTAATGCCGATGCGCACGTCGGCGACATGGCCGTTCGAGCACTTCATAGCCACGGCGACACCGGCCAGCGGATAATCGATCGATCCGCGAACCCGGAGTTTGCGGTAGACGCCGCGAAAGTCTGCCGCCGGTGCCGGCAAGATTACGCGGGTGACGAGCTCACCCGGCTGCAACCTACGGTAATTCTCTCCGTCCCCGGTGTAGAACTCTCGCAGAGGAATCCGCCGCGCGCCCGCTTGGCCGGCGATTTCGATCTCCGCATTGAGGCACAGCAGGGCCGGAGGCGTGTCGCCGGAAAACACGGCCCAGCACTTCGTTCCGCCGGGAGCCACGTGGCACAAGTCCCCATCTTTCTTGATGCAGAATCCGCAGCCTTTGCGCCAGGTGAGCGACTGGTTGTACCAAAGACAACGCGTGTCGAGGCAGATGTTGCCGCCGATCGTACCCATGTTGCGCAGTACTGGCGAAGCGACAGTGGCCGCAGCCTCCGTCAGAACCGGATACTGTTGCCGCAGGAATTCTGACCGCTCAATCGAACGGAGTGTGGTGAGAGCGCCGATTTCGACGCCGCCGTCGGCCTGCGGCTTGATCCCCCGCAGCTCGCCGATGCCGCGCAAGTCGAGCACATGCTCCGGCTCGAAAAGCTTCTGGCGCATGGAAGGAATCAGATCGGTACCGCCGGCCAGGACGCGGATGTTGCCTACACGTCTGCCGAGGTCGCCGACGGCCTCCTCTACTGACCGAGGCCGCAGAAGTTTGAACTGCGGGAGACTCAATCCGCGCCTCCTGGTACGGATCGCGCTTCGCGCCGCGCCGGATCGAGCGCGTGCCGCTCCGGTCCCTTCCCTTTGAAACAGAGCGCCCCTCCGTGCTCTCGGAAGCGCACAGGTGAGGTCGGGTCAACCCCTTCGGTCAGGTTCAGCGCCTTGGCATTCTTCTTCGCGCGCAGCGCCGCTAGAACTCTCTCCGGCGTAAACGGAGACTCGTGCAACCGCACACCAACCGCGTCGTAAATTGCGTTCGCAATCGCTGGGATCGTCGCCGCCAGCGAGCCTTCGCTGCACTCCTTCGCACCAAACGGCCCCTCCGGATCAACGCTCTCGACAATGATGGGCTCAACCTCGGGCGACTCCACCGATGACGGACTGCGATATTCGAGCAACCCGGGATTCATCAGCATGCCGTCTTTCCAAACCATTTCCTCCGTGAGCGCCTGCCCCATGCCCATCCACACCGACCCAATGATCTGCCCTTCCACCGATACGGGATTCAGCGCGCGCCCGCAATCGTGCGCCGCCCAGACTTTGTGCACCGTGACTTCGCCAGTTTCTTCGTCGACGCTGACCTCGGCAACCTGCGCGGAATACGAATAAGCCGGAGAGGGGCCCACGCCCGCACCCTTGTGCTTGCCGCCGCGCGCCTCCAGCGGAGGAGCGTAAGAACCAGTGCCGGTGAGCGCTCCGTGAAAATCAATCGCGGCGACGACGGCTTCTTCGAACGTCATCCATTCTTTCGGTCCCTCGTCTTTGCGCTTCTGCTGCAGCGATCCCCGCAGGATTTGGCCTTCCACGCGCCCGCTGACCGAGGCCGATTCGATATGCGCGGACGAAGACGAACCATGTGGGGACGGCCGCCCCCGGCCGTCCGGTCCGCGCAGTGTTTGCGCGGACTCGCTCTTGGCTGACCCCAGGCCATTCTTCTTGAAAATCGCATCGTCGCGAAAGATAAGCTGCTCTACGTCGCATCCCATCTTCTTTGCCGCAGCAGCCGCAATCAGCTTCTTCACTTCCCCCGCCGCTCGCAGGGTTGCATTCCCCGCCATGAAGGTTACGCGGCTGGAGTAAGAGCCGATATCAATCGGCGTCAGGTCGGTATCGGCCGCGATGACCCTCACCCGAGGCAGCGAACACCCCAGCACCTCAGCCGCGACCTGTGCCGTCATCGTGTCCGACCCTTGGCCAATTTCAGACGCTCCGGTATAGACCACGACACCGCCGTCCCGGTCGATCTTGATGTTGACCGTCGAGTGCGGCATGTCGGAACGAATAATCGAATTGGCCGCGCCACTGACGTAGTGGCTGCAAGCGATGCCCAAGCCGCGTCCCCTGGGCAGTTTGCCCTTGCGCTCTTTCCAACCTGAACGCTCGACCGTTCTCTCGATGCACTCCGGCAACCCGTAGCTCTGAACCCGCAGGCCATTCACGGTAATGCAGGGAGGCTGCAGCAAGTTGCGCTGGCGAATCTCGGCCGGGTCCATCCCGATCGTCGCCGCCAGTTCGTCGAGCTGCGATTCGAAAGCAAAGCGCACATTGACCGTGCCGTGGCCGCGCATCGCTCCACACGCGGGCTTGTTCGTCAGCACCCGGTATCCGTCGTACTGAATGTTTGGGATGTCGTAGAGTGCGCCCAACAGCGCGCCAGAATAGAGAATCGTCACCACGCCGTACGAGCAGTAGGCCCCGCCATCCTGCACGACACGCGCGTTCACGGCGGTGATGCGGCCATCGCTCTTCGCCCCAGTCTTAAGGTCAATGATAGTGCGCGGCCGCCCGCGGTGCGCCCAGAACACTTCCTCACGCGTGTAAGTGATTTTGACCGGAGCCTGCGCCTTGCGCGCAGCCACCGCCGCAATGATCTCGAGAGGAATCACTTCACTCTTGCCGCCAAATCCGCCGCCCACCAGCGGCTTGATCACGCGAATCTGCTGCATCGGCATTTCCAGCACGAGCGACAGCTTGTGTTGCAAGTAGTACGGCACCTGGGTCGAAGACCAGACGGTTAGTCGTCCGGGCTTGCCTGTGTGCGGATCCACTTCGAACGATGCCAGTGTGGAATGCGGCTCCATGGCCGCGTGCGTCACTTCATTAGCGACAAAGCGCGCTTCAGCTACGTGATCGGCATCGGCAAAACCTCTGTCGGGATCGCCGAAGACGTGGTGGTAATCCTTCTCCAGGTTGCCGGGTTTGTTGTCGTGGATAAGATCGGTCTGCGCCTTCATCGATTCTTCAGGATTGAAGTAGGCCGGCAGGACTTCGTATTCGACGTCGATGAGTTCAAGCGATCTTTCCGCAACAGCCTCGGAAACGGCAACGACGCAAGCGACGTTGTCGCCGACATAGCACACCTTGTCGAGCGCCAGCGCATGCTCATCGTGACCTACGGGAAGAATGCCATAGGGATTCGGCGCATCCTTGCCCACTACAACCGCAACGACGCCGTCGCATTTCTCGGCCCGGCTCGTGTCGATGCGCTTGATGCGCGCGTGCGGATAAGGCGAATGCAGAATCTTGCCGACAAGCATGCCAGGCAAGCTAAGATCGTCGGTGTACTTGCCCGACCCGGTAGTCTTCTGCGCGGCGTCGACCATCGCCGTGGGCTTGCCAATAATGGAGAAGTCATTTCCCATTTCGTTTGTCATTCCGAGCAAAGCGAGGAATCTGGTATCTTGCTCGCCGGGACGACGTCACTTCGCAATCGCCACTCCTTGTCGCTCCGCCGCAATCGCCGCTCGAATCGCCTCATACATTTGGCTGTAACCGGTGCAGCGGCAGAGATTGCTGCTCAACGCCGCGCGAACGTCGGCTGCCGACGGATCCGGATTCTCCGCCAGCAGCGACTTCACCGTCATAATGAAGCCCGGCGTGCAGTAGCCGCACTGCGCGCCGCCCCAGTCCCCATAGGCCTTCTGGATCGCCGCGAGAGAGCCATGTTCGCTCACGCCTTCGATGGTCGTGATCTCCTGCCCCTCACAGCTCGCGGCGAGTAGCGTGCACGACATCATGGCAACGCCATCGACGAGCACGGTGCATGCTCCGCAGGAGGAGTCGTCGCAACCGCGCTTCGAGCCCGTTAGCTGCAGGTCCTGCCGCAGAACATCGAGGAGGAGAGCGCTGGGCTCGATGGCAAGCTCGTGTGGGCGGCCGTTGACTCGGAGTTCGATCAGTTCTTTCTTCATTTTTGGAGCTCTGAGCTCTCAGCAGTCATCCGTCAGCTAAGGCCCGTTCTGAGAGCTGATCGCTGAAGGCTGAGAGCTTCTTCAGTACATCGGCACTTTGCTGTCCACGCGACGCGACCACGCATCGATGCCGCCTCGCATGGACTGCGTTTTCTCAAACCCCTGCTGCCGTAGCCAGACCGTCACGTTCATCGACCGCACGCCGTGGTGGCAAACGACAACCACGCGATCCTCGGGATCGAGTTCCTGATGCGCTCGCGACGGCACATCGCCCATGGGTATCAACTTGGCTCCGGCGATTCGTGCGGTCTCAAATTCCCACGGCTCGCGAACATCCAGCAGCGTGAACGGCTCCCCATCATCCAGCTTGCCCTTCACTTCTTCGGGAGTGATTTCGTAATCCATCAATTGCAAGTCTCGCGGTTATTTCCCTGTCCACTTCGGCTCGCGCTTCTCCATGAAGGCGCGAACGCCCTCGTGAGCATCCTCAGTCTTCATCAAGTCGTCGAAATAGACCCGCTCGGCACGGGCCAGACCCTTGTCGAAGTGCATCGAGTCCCACGCGTAAGATGCTCTCTTGGCCAACGCCAGCGCTGCGGGGCTGAGCTTGCGCAAATGCCCGAGACATTCCTCTACGGCAGCATCCAGATCACTCTCCGGCACAGCACGGTTGGCCAAACCAATCTCAGCCGCCTCTCTGCCGTCAATCGTTCGCCCCGTCAGAATCAGCTCTGCAGCGCGCTTCTGGCCCACGAGCGCGGCGAGCGCGGTGCAAGCCACCGGTGGATAGCACCCCAGCTTGATCTCCGGAAATCCCCACTTCGCGGATTCCGTTGTGAACACCGTGTCACACACCATGGCCAGTTCTGCGCCACCGCCCAGGCAGTTCCCGTGCACCGCGGCAATCGTAACTTTCTTAGCCGCCACCACGGCGCGGATCACAGCATGGAACTTTGCCAGCATCTCCTCGACTTTGTCGGGAGTATGAGCGCCGACGTCTACCCCCGCTGAAAACGCCTTGCCCTCACCGCTCAACACGAGCACCGAAACGTCTGGTTGCGCCTCAATCTCTGCCAAGGACCGCGCTAGTTCCTCCATCATCGGGATATCGATCACGTTCAGAGGGGGATGGTGCAGGGATACCCGGGCTAAGGGCGGATCCACCTTAACCATCAGCGAAGCGAAACTGACCACGGCTTCTGGCGTCATGGTTGTTCTCCGTGCCTCTGTGTCTCCGTGGTGATCAGAACGTCCGCTACAGGTTGATTGCAGACTTCCGAACTTCTCCAATAGTAGAGAGCGGATCGCGCGCGCCCGTCTTCTCCGCGATCCACTTCTTTTCGTTTCCGATGATGTCGAGCAGAAGCTTCTTGTCCGCCGCCGACGGCATGAAATCTTTCAGGTGTTCCTCGTAAGCACGATCATCGATCGGCTCGCCCGTCTGCGCGTGGAACTTCTGCCCCGCCCACTTTCCAATGGCGCGGTTGAACTTGATATTCGGCGCATACAGCTTCGGCTCGCCCGCCTTCAGCGGGCCGTTAAACCGCTCGATCAGTCCCGCCACTTCGTCGCGATAGAGATTCCGGTTGTAGTCGTTCAGGTCGTCGAGGTCCGGAGCCTTCTCGTTTTTTGGCTCATCGTAGCGGCCCTTCACACCCCAGACGTACGCCCAGTGCGCCGACGAGGAATGATCGGTACCAAAAAGATCGTAGGAACTTGAAAGCCATTTGTTGAGATATTTCTGGATCAGCCACGCCGGGATCACTCCCGCTTCCACGATGCGCCGCAGTCCGTCGTTGCCGGTACCCATGTGGAACGCTTCTTCGCGCAGCATGTATGACATCGATCGCCCCAGCGGTGCAAACGCGGAATACTTCAGCATCTGCAACTGGAACTTTCCGTCGCGGTCAACGAAATCGGTGTACGTGAAGAAGTCCATCCAGTTGTCGACGTCGACGTTGAACGCGCCCAGCAACCGCTTGTTCTCAAACGCACGTCGCTCTAGCATCTTTTGCGCTTCAACCTTGCCCGAATAGCCAAAGTGATCGACCAGCAGGGCGCACATCTGCCAGCCATGCCGCATTTCTTCGATCATGACACGGGTGAGCGCCTTGCGATCCCAGTCCGTGGGCGCCATCTCGAACAGATTGCGCTGCTGCTCCACGCTCGCGAACTCCGTGTCGCCCTGGTAGACGATCATATTCATCAGCGCGTC
>JADGNQ010000139.1 GCA_017883385.1 Candidatus Sulfotelmatobacter sp. | reverse complement strand
ATCGCCGCCACTACGGTCGCCAAGTCTGTATTGCAGCCCCACCTGTTACGAGCGGCCGCGCGTCCGGTCGCTCCCAGTGACACCATCCGCTTCGCCTCCATCGGTACCGGCATTCGCGGATGCGAACACCTCGAAGCTTCTCTCAGCGTCCCCGGCATCCAGTGCGTCGCCGTCTGCGACTTGTACGACAGCCGCCACGTCGCCGCGCAGGAAGCCGTCAAGAACCCCAGCGTCTCCGCCACGCGCGACTATCGCTCCATTCTTGACCGCAAAGACGTCGACTCTGTCCTCATCGCCACCATGGATCACAACCATCGCCGCATCTTCGAAGACGCCTGCGCCGCCGGCAAAGACGTCTACTGCGAGAAGCCCATGTCGCACACAGTCGAAGATGGCTTCGCCATGGTCGAGGCCGCGCAAAAACACAAGCGCATGGTCGCCATCGGCAGCCAGCGCGTCAGTTCCGTCCTCTACGCCAAAGCCAAAGAGATTTACGATTCCGGCAAACTCGGCGAGGTCTTCTCCATCAATGCCTACTGGGACCGCAATTCTCCCAGCGGCGCCTGGGTTTATCCCATCCCGCCCGACGCCAGCGAAAAAACCATCGACTGGAACGCCTTCCTCGGCAGCGCTCCCAAGAAGCCTTTCGATCCCGTCCGCTTCTTCCGCTGGCGCTGCTTCACCGATTACGGCGAGGGCCTAGGTGGTGACCTGTTCGTCCACCTGCTCTCCGGCATCCAATTCATCGCGAGCATAAAGGAACCCGCCCAGCGCGCGATCTCAAGCGGCGGTCTATTCCACTTCAAGGATGGCCGCGAGTTCCCCGACCTCATCGAAACTCTCTACGACTATCCCAACTGTCGCGTCACCCTGCGCTGCAACCTGAACAACGACGGCGGCGAGTTCATCGGCTTCTACGGCACCAAGGGCACCATGCTCATCAAGGACTCAACCCTGAGCTACAAACCGCAGGACACGCGTCCCCAGCCCGAAGGCTACTCGATCTTCGGTTGGCCCGCGTCGCTTCGCGATCCGTATTTGAAGCAGTGGCACGCAGATCATCCGGAAACGGCGGCCCTGGCATCAGCAGTTGACGCCGAGGGCGAGTCCTACGCCGCGCCTCCCGGATACAGCGACACCGTCGATCACCAGGCCAACTTCTACAACGCCGTCCGCACGCGCAAGCCGGTCGCCGAAAACGAAGTCTTCGGCAACAACGCCGCCATCGGCTGCCACCTGGCGAACTTTTCCTACTTCAACAAGGCCGTCGCAGTGTGGGACGCTAACGCGAAGAAGATCGTGAAAGGCTAGAAATGCTCATGTGGGGACAGCCGCCTTCGGCTGTCCCCGCTGAAGCACGACAGTAGCAACCTCGTCCACGGCGTACCAAACCCTTCAACGTCGCGGAGACTTACCCCCACCCGTAATGGTGTAGCATTGCGCCATTGCTGGAAGTTGGCACATCTGTGGGGAAGATCGGGCCCTGCTCCTCACCACATTGGGACGTTTCGCAGCCGTGCCCTTCCAACACATAAGAAGGAGTCGATCATGGTAGCGAAGCCAGTGTCCGTTTCGCTCTCGGCTGCTCTCGGCGTATTTCTATGCGCCAGTGCGGCGATTGCCCAATCCACTCCGAAAACGACGCCCTCATCTGAAAAAGTTGAAATGGTTGGCTGGCGAGCCGCCGCGCGTCCCCTCGATGACCTCGCAGCAAACGCCCTCGCGGTGCAAACTTCCGTGGCAGCAACCAACGGCAAGGCGCCCGATCTACTGACATCAATTCGCACCAGCACCACATTTCTTCGCGACCGATGGACCCATAGCATGCAGCATCCCCCGGTTCCCAAAACCTACATCGACAGCCTCCAGCTAGACGCTGACACCTTAGGCACCCTCCCCGCCAGAAAACTTTCCGACCAAGACACCAACGCGATTCTGCAGGACGTCGCCGACGACCTGGAAGTCAAGGCCGCCCACTGCAAAGCCAGCCCCAAGGGATGGGCCAGCGTCATCACAGTGAGTGTCAACACCGTCAAGCAAGGGAATCCTGTCGCTGGAATGGAAGTCTGGTACGTCCCCAAGGGCTGGGCCGACGTGCCCGACCGTTGGACGCGCTGCTCGAAACTAAGCAGCCCCGCGGTCGCGGGACAACTCCCCCCGGGCAAGTACATGTTGCGCGTCGCCAGCGGTCAGCCCGTGCCGGTCAAGGTTGGCGGAAACGGAAAAGACGAGCAGAGCGTTGACCTGCTGGTACCCTAGCCTCGTTAAGCCTGCTGAGACCATTTGACCCACACTGAGCCACAACGCGGCTGGCCGAAGAAGCTGAAAGGCTCGTGGGCTCTGCTCTCGCAGGTTGCCGTCTGGGTCGTGGGCATCATTGGCGGATTCGTTCTGCCTCCTCCGATCGGTCTCTCCCGCGAAGACGAAAAAATATGGCAGCGGCTCGGAGTCTTTGTGGTCACCGTTCTGGTCGGCCTGCTGTTCATCGCGGCCCGGCGCTGGAACAAGTCGAGACACTTTCGCGGGTGGGCCATCGCCGCGGGTGTTTGGCTGCTTCTTGCCGTCGTCGCTTTCCTTGGATATCAAGCCCTGTTGTCTTCTCGTACCTGCGCCTACGGGTCGCAGAGACTCGTGATCGGTAACGTATACACCCCGCAGGGACGCGCATACGCTCAGAAGAACTCCGGCATCTCCTGCCATGACCTGCTGGAGGACTTCGCCGGGAAAGCCGACGACATCTGGACCACCGACTCCATCAATAGCAGTCGCATGACTATGGCGGAGATCTACATTACTTGCCTGCCCCTGTTCGCCATCTGCCTGATGTCCATCCTGCAGGCGGTATCTCTGGCGCGCATGAAGTGAGCGATCCTTCATCGCGACTTTACGGAGTCGCGCGTCCTCAACTCCCATCCCTCACTTCTTAAACACAGCATCGAGCGCCGCTTGCGCGATCGCCTCATCGATCTCGGACTTGGCGCCGCTGGCGGCAATACCGCCGATGGTCTCCCCGTCCACCTGAATGGGCAGTCCACCCTGGTTGGGGAAAAAATCGGGAAAGGCGAGGACTTCGAGATTTCCCTTCTTCAAGGCATCCGCCCCGTCCTTCGACGGACTCCGGTAGAACGCAGAGTGCCGGGCCTTCTTCTGCGCGAACTGAATCGTGTTGAGGGACGCGCCGTCCGCCTTTTCCAGAAAAAGCAGGTTGCCACTCTCATCCACAATACAAATGGTCACTTCAACATTAAGCCTCCTGGCTTCCGCCTCAGCCGCGGCGACCATAGTCTTGATCGTGGCCAGGTTCAAGTGTTTTCTGGTTGGCAGATCGGCGGCGACGGCGGTTGCCGCCAGGAAACCCATCATCACAATAAGTAGTTTAAACATGGGCCGGATGCTACCAGCCAACTTGTCAGTTTTCCAGACGAATTTCCACAGACAACGCGCGCATCACTTCTTCTTCGCCGGCAAATACTTCTTCTCCACCGACGCCACGACCACGTAGTTCGGATCGACCATCTCGTTCAGATGAATCTTCCCCACTTTCGACAGCAGTTCATACGCATCCAGTTCCGACAATCCGTAGTCCTTGTGAATCCAGTGCACCAGTTCGGTGAACGCAATCCGCACCGCGTCGTCCACCGGACGATACGCGCCGACGGTCATGATGGCGTCATCGTTCTCAAACTGCGGCCAGCTGATCGTGCGCCCCTTGATCACGCTGAGTTGCACCCGTGCTTTTAGCGGAACCTCGATGGCCGTCCCCGCGATCTCGCCATCGCCCATAGCCGCGTGCCCGTCGCCAATGTAGAGCAGCCCTCCCTTCGCATTCACCGGGAAGTACACCGTGTTGCCCACGCTGGCCTCGGGCGAATCCATGTTGCCCCCAAACTCCGCCGGCACCACCGAAGTCCGTGCCTCGCCATTGGCCGGAGCCACGCCAATGCATCCAAAGAACGGATGCACCGGAATCTTCACCGAGAAATCTGAGTCGAGCGCCTTGAACGTGGCCGTGTTGGCCGCATGGTCAATGTGATAGAACCAAACGCGCTCGGGCAGCGGCGCATGCAGCATGGGAGTGTAGTTCGTCTCATTGATCGCGCCAAACCCCGGAGCGAACGCTCCCACGCCCGTGTCTCCATCCACCTGCAAATCGAGAATCTTCACCGCCAGCGTATCCCCCGCTTCCGCCCCCTCCACATAAAACGGCCCCGCCAGCGGATTATCCCCGGTCGCCATACTGAGCGTGTCGCCCGGCTTCTTGAGTCCGTTGCCAAAACAATCCAGCGTGTTGGTATCAAGAATGTCCCCGGACTTCAAATGCAAAACCGGCTCAGCCGTCGCGAAAAGATATTTCACATTGGCAGTAGTGGTCGTGTAGTGAACCACATTCTGCGCCAGAGCTGCCCCCACCAGCAGAAGGACGGCGAGAATACGAGGAATCATAAGGAAGCCTCCGAAGCAGATTGTCAATTGTAGCGAACAGGCCGAGGGCGCCCGTCCTAGTCGGTGGATGCCCCATCCTAACGTCGCGTCCTTTGCGACGTTAGAGCCTGCCCTGAGCGGAGCCGAAGGGGTGGGGATTCTGACTTTTGAAGACTGGCCGTCCTGATGGCCGCCAACCCAGCCGCGTAGGTGAACAAGCTGGGTGCTCATTCTGAAGCGATCGAGGTGAGCACTCTTGAACACTCCCATGACTGCTGGGGCAGTACGATGTCCTCCAGGGAAGCAGAAACTCCGGTTGCGAGGTGATGGATGAGGCGAATCGCGTTCTTGGTGGCAATGAGCTTGATGTGCGTGCTGGGTGTCAGCGCCCAACAACATAAGTTCGACACGCAGAAGTCCACGTTAACGATCCACGTCGGCAAGACGGGCGTATTCTCCGGACTGGGACACGAGCACGAAGTGCGCGCGCCGATTCAGAGCGGTATGGCGGACACGGGCTCGAAGCCTGCCGTTGAATTACACGTGGATGCGCGGGCGCTGCGCGTGATCGACAAGGGCGAGTCCGAGACAGATCGCGCCGAAGTGCAGAAGACCATGCTGGGCCCGGACGTGCTCGACAGCGAGCACTATCCGGAGATCGTGTTCAAGTCCACAGCCGCGGAGGCTGCCGGCCAGGGGCGGTGGACGCTGCGCGGCACCCTGAGCCTGCGCGGGAAGACGCAACCGGTCACGGTCCACGTGACGCTGAAAGATGGCAAGTACACTGGCGAGGCCACCGTGAAGCAGACCGACTTCGGGATCACGCCCCCCGGAAAAGCGGGCATCCGAGCCAAAGACGAAGTCAGAATTGAGTTCGACGTTCAGCTGGAAAAGTAGCGGTAACAATTATGTTCATTCGTGCCGGTGGCTACCTAACTCTCTATGGAGTAATCGGCGCAAACATGGGATGTAAACTCTTTGTCGCGCTGCGACTCGACATGGCGCATCATTTCCGCGAACGACGCGCCGGTCGACGCTCCAGAGGGTTTGAACCGCCAGCCACATTCGGAGCAACCAAAACCCCGAAAACGCGGTTGCTCAATCCATACCAGCTTCCGGCTCATGGAGGCCAAATCTTACAGGTCGCCAATTTGGGCGGTCTGTCGGGCGTCCTACATACATGAAAAGTTTCGTTCGTGGGGCGTCTGACCTTCGGGGCGTGGTTTGAAGTGAAGCGGAATCGTTAAGCTGTTGGTCACGCTTCATGCGTCGCTATGCTTGCCCAGCGCAGCTGTGCGGCTAATGTAAGATACCCTACAGAAGCGTTGTGTCTGCACCCGGTATACTCTGCGGATTCCTCTTCGCACATCATGGCGGGTCAGTTCATCCCGCGTCTTGGAGGTTTTTCGGTTCTAATTTGTGGCGCGCAAAAACCTCCAAGTCGTAAAGTCTGGCGAGCGGACCAATCCCGCTGGAAAATCAGTCAGCAACAAAATACTTCTATCAATCTCCGATAGCGAGTACAGCTCGATTCGCCCCCACCTCGAATACGTCCGCCTGCCAAACCATCTCGTCCTTCACGAGACAGGGGAAAGGCTGCAATTTGCGTATTTCCCGAATCGAAGTTTGATTTCTCTCGTAGTCGTAATGAAAGACGGAAGAACCGTCGAAGCTGGCGTAGTTGGCAATGAGGGCTTTACAGGAACATCCGCAGCTGTTGGCCTGAGCAGGGGCCCCCTACGGGCGGTGGTACAAGTTACAGGGGATGGATTTCGGATCAAAGTTGGAGCTTTGCAAAACACGTTGCAATCCACACCAAACCTGCAAATGTTGTTGAACCGCTATGCCGCAATTCGGAGCATGCAGGTTGCACAAACGGCCGCGTGTAATCGGTTGCACGATATTAAGCAGCGTCTTGCGCGGTGGTTGCTAATGACTCAGGACAGAGTGGATTCAGAGGCGCTGCCCATCACCCATGATTTTCTCGCAACCATGCTGGGAACAGATAGACCTAGCGTGAGCCTGGCAGCTGGTGCTTTGCAGAAGAAGGGGTTCATCGCGTACACCCGTGGCGCAGTGAAGATCGTGAACCGCAGGAAACTTGAGGACTCCGCCTGCGAGTGCTACGGCGTTATCCGACAGTACGATGGCGAACTGGGCTTGAAATGAGTCCTCAAGATAAGGCTCTGCTTGTCGTTCGTTGGTGACTCGAAAACGGCACGTCCCCCCGGAGCATCCGAGGAATCAGTGGACCTGTTGTAGCTTCGCCACCGAATCATTACATCGGGCGAGTTCGCCGCTCACTTCCCGAATCGCCCGACCCCTCGCAGGCAGGAGTTTGCCGGCTCTGCCCAGTTCAAGCCACAACTCCTGGCTACGCTGATAGAACGATCTTGCGTTCGTCCAGTACTGGAGGCGCGTCGAAGGCTCTCCGTCTTGTCCGGCCATGCGTACATAGAGCCGAGCCGTGTTGGACAGAGCGTCTGCCAGGGCAATGCGATACTGGGCATTACTTCGATCGACGGCGGTGAGGTGCTCCAGCAGTTCGACGGCGTTGCCGTATTGCTTCAGGGCATCCTCGCGGTCACTTGGTCCGAGTGCTTTCGCGAGATTTGTATAACATTCAGCGAGCGCACCACGGTTCGTGCCGCTGTTTGGGCTCTTCTCCAACAACCTGAGACGCGCGGCAACAGCCTTTCGATAATATTCAATGGCAGACTTCGTATCCGCGCTATCCAGCAGGCAGTTGGCAAGGAGCGTGTAGCTGTTCGCCAGATGATTGTAGAGGAGGATGTGATGCGGATCCTTCGCGATCAAGGATTCCTGCCTCTCCACTCCGCTTCGCAGGATGACCAAGGCCTCTCGCGTTTGGCCCAGTTTTCCCAATGCGGATCCGACTTTGCTCTCGCTGAACGACAAATCCAGCAACGCTTGCGAGTTGCCTGGATCCACAGATGTAAGGTCGCGATCGATAACCAGGGCAGCACGGTACTGCGCCAGTGCTCCACGGACATCAGCGGTACGCATCAGAACATCACCGATCTGTTTGTGCGCAAGAGACCGGTTCCGTCGGGCTTGAACGTCTTTTGGATCAGCGGCACTGAGCGATTCAAACAGACGGAGTTCTTGCTGGAAGTGCGCCAGAGCGGAGGCAAGGTCGCCCGCTGCCACCAGCGACAACCCAACGTTGTGATGAGAAAAGGCCAACTGGCGGCGGTAATGTGCGTTGTTCGGATCAAGCCTGGCTAGTTCTTCGCGGATGGCCAACCCCCTGCGGCGATTCTCGAGCGCCCCAGCAGTGTCCCCTTTCTCTTGAAGAACGTTTCCCAGACCATCCAGACTCGTCGCCAGATGGACCTTGCCTTCCTGGCCCGAGGGATTGGCCGCGATGAGTCGCTGGCTTAGTTCCACAGCTTGTCGGTATTCGGCTGTCGCTTCATCCAGGACGCCGGTTAAGTTCAGCAGGTTTGCATAGTGATATGTCTGGATCACTCGTTCCGTTTGAAAGTTCGGGTCGGTCGCGAGGTTTCCGGCGATCCTTTCGTATATCTTCAACGCCTCACCGGAATGAGCGACTGCTCCCGCGGTATCGCCTGAAAAGTCGAGCACATCGCTGATCTGCTGGTGAGTCCCCGCGAGAGCCAGAAGGACCTGCTGGTTCTGGGGTTCCGTGCGGGCCAGTGACTCCAGAATCGGCAGCGCCTTCCTGGAACTCTGCAAAGCGCCTTTGGAATCCCCCAAATTGGGGAACATGGGATTGCCTTGGACCTCGGCGACCTTCTGGTAGGCGGAGGCGATTTCGAACTGCAGCGAGCGGTCCCCTCGTGCCTCCGCGGCAAGTCCGTCTAAATATTCCAGAGCGCGCTTCACCACCAGCGCGCGTGCGGGCGTCGATCCGGGAAGGTTCCTGATCGCGTCGTCAAACTCAAACAAAAAAGAATTGGCCAGCTTCCGAACGTCGTTGAATCTGCGCTCCGCCCGCGCACGCTCCTGGACTGCGACCCGCGCCTCCCACCAGGTCGCCGCCACGCCGCCCGTCACCGCGAGTGCAATCAGCGCTGTGGCCGCCACTCCAGCCTTGTGCCGGCGCACGAATTTGCTGACCCGATAGGAGGCGGAATCCGGCGTTGCCATCACCGGGAGAGCTTGCAGATGTCGGCGAATATCCTCTGCCAGCTGCTCGACCGAGGCGTAGCGGCGGGCCGGCTCCTTGCGCAGGGCCTTTAGAACAATGTTGTCGAGATCTCCCCTCAATTGGCGCTTTAGCCGCGAGGGTTCTTGAAGGGCCAGCTTTGCCGCTTTGATTTTCGCGGATTCTGCGACTCGATCGCCGCTGGAAAACGGTGTCAATTCGTACCCCATGCCGCAACTCCGCCAGTCTAGCACCTCATTTCGCGTAACATCGCCTTATCACTCATCAACCGCCAGTCGAAATAGTCTTCCTCGTGCTCACTTGTGCTATCGCAAGTCTTCGTCAGTTCACCCGCACTTGCCAGCCATTCTCATTCGCACTTCCGGTTCGATGACATCTACTCAGGAGAATCGAGCGGCTCGGTCTAAACCCCCAACCTAAATAGACCTGAGCGGTTTGGAACAGACAGGCCGACTTCTTGCCGCGTAACCTGATCGTCGTCTAAGTCTCACGGCCGCAAGGGACTTGAACTTGGAGGCTACATGCCGCTCTGGTACTGGTATGGCCGCGCTTTTAGACGTATCGCACTCTCTTTTTTTACCGTCACGATTGTCAGTTTTGCACAGAACGCCCCCACTGGGGCCACGCCTACACCTGCGCCAAAACATTTCGACCACGTGCTCGTCGTTGTACTCGAAAATCAAGACTATGAGTCCGCCATTAAAAATGATCTTTTGAAAAGCCTCGCCCAGAAGGGCGCGACCTTCAGCAATTTCGGCAACCTCTACCATTACTCGTATCCAAACTACTTAGCGATGACTGCTGGCAGTGATTTCACTACACACAAACCACTGCTCTTTAGTGACAACCAGAGGACGTTCAATGACGATAGCGAGCACAGGACGATCGCTGATTTGCTCCACTGGAAGAACTACGCTGAGGACTACCCTGCGTCTCCGACCTCCGGGACACCATTCCTCGGCGACCGCAAGGGAAGGTACGTTCGCAAACATGTACCTTTCCTGAGCTTCCGGGAGGTCCAGAATAAGGGTTTTCACAACGTGGTCGCGGTGGATACTCACGCTCAGGACAATGCTTTTGTGACTGATATCGGTAGCTTCATCGCGGATCCTCAAACCCATCCGTTACCCGAATATATGTTCTACAGTCCGAATCTCGACGATGACGGCCATGACCCGACGTCGAATCCGCAAGCAGGGCTCAAGAAGGCCGCCGACTGGCTCCGTGTGTTTCTCACCACATGGCTTCACTTCGACGATACGACATGGCTTCCGAAAGACGAACAAATGAAGCGCACGCTCGTGATCGTTACGTATGACGAGTCGGAGGGAAAGAACAAACCGGAACGAATCTACACGGTATTTCTGGGTGCCATGGTCAAGCCACAGGAGATCACAGCCCCTTACAACCATTACAGTGTCTTGCGCACGATCGAAGATAATTTCGGGCTCGACCCAATTCACAAAGAATCAGGAGACGGCACTGCTTCGGTCATCACCGGCATCTGGAAATAGTTCACATTTGGCGAAAAACCGCCGGCATTGTCATGGAATCACTAGCACTCACTGACCAATCCCCGGCGGTTTTGAGCGTAACCTGATCACGCTACTGCCTGCTGTCCCCATCAGCCGCGGTCTCTCCTTTCACCTGCAGTTCGGTCTGATCGGCGGTTGCCTGCTGATCGGTCAGATCCTTGGCTGCGTTCGTATCCGGAGGTGGAACGGGCACATCGGACGCCGTCGTACCCGTATCGGGAGCCTTCGGCAAGCCGCCCGTGCCCTGCTTCTCCGCCAGCGCCTTCATTCCATTGTTCACTTGCTCTTCGAAGTGATTGTGCATCTCCTGCAAGTCGTCCACGGAAACCGACACTTGCTTGCCCGCACCGCAGTCTGTCTTCTTGCTGGCCGAGACACTCGCAGTAACTTCCTGATTGCTATCGGGAGTGTCGCTGAGCCGCGTGATAACGTCCCCACCGGTCAGTTCACATTCGTGGCCATCGGATACAACCGTGATGTTGTGGTCCACGACAAACGTGCGCCGTGCCGGATCCAGTGCCGGCGGCGCTTCATCGTTGGAGGGTGCCGGACCCAAGGCCTGCCCATCCGGCGAAGCGTCCTGTCCGCCGGAAGGTTGTTGTTGGTCTGCCGCAAGCTGCGCCTTCACTTCTTCAGCGATCGCCTGCTTCACTTCCGGAGTCAGCGTCACCGGGCCGGAGTTCACTGCCTGCCCTCCTCCGTTTCCGTAGTCTGACGACCCCGTATCGTAGCTGGCGGCAGCATCGGCGGTGGCGTCGGCTCGGTCCGCGTACGCACCTTGCAGATTCGCCGCAATCAGATAATCCGTAAGCCAGAATGCCGCCGACGGATACACCGCATACGGCGAAAAATATCCACCGTAGTAGCCATACCACGGTGATCCGCCCCAACCCCAGCCACCGTTCCCAATACCCCAGTACACCCCCGCGCCCCAGGGCTGGTACGCCCAGCCATAAAAGCCGCGATTGTACCGGTAGCCGGGATAGTAGCCGTAGTATTGACGGCCGCCATAGTTGTAGCCGCGATAGAGCCCGACCCGGTACGCGCCGTGGTCATAATAAGTGCGCGAATAATAGGAACGCCCACCGCGCGTGACGTAGGCACGCTGCACGTAGCCGTTTCCCCTGCCCGTCGTCACCATGCGCGTTCCGCCGCGTTCGCTCACGATTGTGCGCCCACCGTGTTGAATCTGCATTCCGTTCCGGTTAATAGAGCGGATCTGCCCGTTCGGTCGAACGCTCGCCGACCCACCGCCCTTCAGCGATACCGTGCGCCCGGGACTTGTGTGGCGGCCCGTGTCTACGCGGCTGGCAACGATGTTTCCGCCACGATTGCCACCGGCATGCTGCTGCGTACGCGGTTGCTGCTGCGCACGCGGTTGCTGCTGCGTACGCGGTTGCTGCTGCGCACGCGGTTGCTGCTGCGTACGCGATTGCTGCTGCGTGCGCGATTGCTGCTGCGCGCGCGGTTGCTGCTGCGCACGCGATTGCTGCTGCGCACGCGGTTGCTGCTGCGCGCGCGGCTGCTGCTGCGCACGCGACTGCTGCTGGGCTCGCGGTTGCTGCTGGGCTCGCGGCTGCTGCTGGGCACGTGGTTGCTGCTGGGCACGCGGTTGCTGCTGGGCGCGCGGTTGCTGCTGGGCGCGCGGTTGCTGCTGGGCATGCTCTTGCTTCTGTTCACCCTTGGCCTGCTCGTGGCCCTGCCAAGCATGAGCAGGAGCAGCGGCTCCGAAAAGACAAAGCAGAGCTGCCGTGCCGACAATTCCAACTGATTTCATGACGGGTTCCCTCACAATTCAGCCTAAGCGTGCCAGCCATAGTTAACT
>JADGNQ010000314.1 GCA_017883385.1 Candidatus Sulfotelmatobacter sp. | reverse complement strand
CTGCTCCAGGCTGCGTTTGGAGACGGAAACGCCGGTCAGGTCGGCTATGGTTTGGACCGAATCGAGGAAAGGATTCTGCACGGCGGCTTTGACCAGGCGCCGCTGGAGTTCGTAGGAGAACGAACGGGCAGGCAGAGTCAGCGCCCGGTCCAGGGGAAAGATGCCGGGCGCGCCGGGGCGGGAGTAGCCCATGCGGACGAGTTCCACGGTTCCAAAGACGGTGGTCAGGGATCGGGTACTTAGACGGCGGTGAGAGTAGAGCGCCGTTCCGTCGGTCTGTTCCAGTTGCAAGGCCGGCCCGATATCTCCGTTGCCGCGAAGCTGCAAATGGGCTTGGAGGAGTAGTCGTTGGACCTCGCGGCCTTTTACCTGCTGTTGGGATTCGATCTGGTGGAGAGGGAGTTGGAGGGCAGTGGCGGATGCCAGCCAGGACTCCAGTAGCGAGAACTCAACAAATGCCGGTCTGGTATCAGTAGGGAAACAAGTTGCAGCTGGCATGTTCTTACGGTAATATCACCGTAAGACAATGTCACGCGTTTCTGTTTCGAAGAGCAAAGTCCGCCCCGCTGCGCGGAATGCCTCCCTGGAGCGCCACACGCAACGCTTTCTGGAACTCAGACGAGGGCTGGAGCAGATCGACTATTTCTGCAAAGGTACAGTTCTGAAGCGGATGATGAAGTGCGGCAAAGCCCAGTGTGCCTGTGCCTCCGATGCCACCAAGCGCCACGGGCCGTACTTCGAGCTTACCTACAAAGCCAACGGTAAAACGGTCAACGTTAAACTTTCACCGGAAGCGGCGCCGCTGTATAGAGCCGCGGCGCAGCAATACCGCAAGTTGAAAACCCTGCTCAACCGTCTCGACAAACTCTCGAAAACCATCCTCCGTCACCAAGCCAAACTCGCAGAGTCCATGCGCCAGGATTGATCCAAAAACAGGGGTTATTCCGATATCCCCGGTTTAAGCGCTTGCCGAAGACCGGTCAGATGCGCCCAACATATTGAATTTACGCCTACTTGGCCGTCGTTCTAAAATAGCCGCACCCTATTGATTTTATTGACCGCTTGAACCGCCCTGGAAGCCTTTCGCCGCACTGCCGGCCGCTTATCGCAGCGCAATCGCAGCGTGGATATTTCAGTCGCTGGCGCAAGCAATAGTCGACTCGGCACAAACTCACACCGGTTGAGGAGATGATCACCCAAAAGGGGACAAGCCTGCCTTCGATGCGTACCCCTGAAAAATGTTCTTGGACCTATATTTCCAGATCCTTAACCTGTTTTCTACTCGGAGTGCGCCGCTTTTGGCTGGCACCAGCAGAAGTTTCGCGAGAGCATTTGCTCATCAGCCATCGAATTCGCGTCGAGCAGGCGAGAACTGGAATCGACCACGCGAGCCCTTGCTGCGAGCGTGGGGAAGGCCGCAGTGACCTTTGAACACGTTTTCGTCGCAGAGTTGTCGCCGACACTAAGAGAAAATGGCGGTACCGCAACCCGGGGGCGGCGATCGAAAAAGGGGCGAGTTTAACGGTTCTTGCCGGCATGAGAAGCTGGCATTCTGCCAACTGAATTACTCCCGCTCGGCTGGTACCTCAAACTATAGCAAAGAAGTGCTTTGTGCGCCAAGCCAAAACTGGCCAGCTTGGGAATCTGACATTCCACCACCCGGCAATCACGGTGTCCTAATTTAAACTACTTATAGGGATCTTTTGATGGTGTTCCATAGAAAATGGACAGCAACTTCACCAGCCTACGACCGACCCGCGTAACGATGACCTCATTGGTGCCGGCACCGGCAGAGCGCGCTCAGTTCACGGAAACTACCCGAATTGTCGATCGGCACTAACCCGTAATCGGATTCGTCAATTCAACGCGACGCGAGCGTCCGAATGGCGGACGTTCGGGCCGTATGCATCGTGAAGGAGCCCTTTTGCCAAATCGATTTCTTCACCGGAAATCGCATGAGGGCGGTTTGCATAGCGCCGAGATGTCACCACGGCCCCCATCCTAGCGAAGATTCTTGCAGACTGCTCGACCCGCTGCCAGGGAACGTGCGCGTCAGGGTCACCTGAGCTAAACAAGGCGGGAGTGCCTACCAGATCGCCTTCACGCGTTAAATCCGCGCCGGGTGGGCCGATAAGGCCTCCGCTGAACGCAATCAATCCGGCATATCGCCGGGGGTGGCTCGCCGCGAACTCGGTAGCCAGGCAAGCCCCTTGCGAGAAACCTCCGATAACGATCCGATCCGCGGAGATGCCTGCGTCGTTCGCCATCTGCACGGTCGTCTCAACCTTATGGAGCGCAGACGTAAGCCAAGGTTCGTTCTGAGCTATGGGCGCCAGAAACGAATTGGGATACCAGCTATTTCCAGCCGCTTGCGGTGCTAAGTATATGAGCTGTGGAAGATAGAGATCGTTTGCGAGCGTCAGAATGTCCTCTGCCGAGCCCCCGCGTCCGTGCAAGAGAATGACGGCTCCGGACGCATTCGCCAACGGCCTCCCAAACTGTCGAACGGGACCGTCCCGATGGGGATCGCTGTTCATACCGTGGCTCCAGCCTCAGTCTGAAGTTCGATTGGCGGAACACTCTTGTGCAGAACGATTGGAGCGAGTCTCTGTTCGATAAAGCTGCGCTTCGCCTCCAACCATTGAGGAATTCGAAGTTCCTCGCCGAGGGATTCAATTGGCTCATCCAAAGCGAACCCTGGCGGGTCTGTCGCGAGTTCGAAAAGCACTCCACCGGGCTCGCGAAAGTAAATCGAATGGAAATAGGTCCGATCCATGACAGGCGTTACATCCAGATGCTTCGAAATTTCTTGTCGCCATTCTTTTTGTGCGGCATCGTCCTGGGCTCGAAACGCAATGTGATGAACCGACCCCGCGCCGGAACGTCCAAACTTAGCCTTTGGATCGACGATTAGATCGATGTGATTTCCAAGCGCGTGACCCGGGGCGGAGAAACGGAGCCGGCTCCCCTCCTGACCAGTTTTCTGAAATCCCATCAAGCTCAGGATGCCGGCTGTTTCGTCTGCTTTCTGCTCGAGCAGTGTGACGCCGAAAAGTCCGCGAATCGCATGCTCGGGCGGAACGGACGCAAATCGTGGAGCATTTACTGGACCGGCATCGCCGTGGGCTGCGATCTCAATCTTCATGCCGTCCGGGTCCGGAAAAGTCAGCACTCGCTCGTCGAATCGCTTTTCTGTCTCCTCGACGAGAATGCCTTGATCGGTTAGCATCTCGTGCCAGTATTCAAAAGAGGCGGCCGGAACGCTGAAGGCAGTCTTCGTAACTTCGCCGGCGCCAGCATGGCCACGGGCGGCGTGAGGCCAAGGAAAGAACGTGAGGATTGTTCCGGGCGAACCGGCATCGTCTCCAAAATAGAAATGATAGGTCCCCGGATCGTCGAAATTGACTGTGCGCTTGACGAACCGCAGGCCTAGAACCCGCGTGTAAAAATCCAGGTTCTTTTGCGGATCAGAAGCGATTGCAGTAACGTGATGAAGACCGACTACGGGGCTCAGCATATTGTCCTTCTTCGATTAGATTGAATTCACTCCGAAAGGATTCATAAGCGGAATCGCTAAGATAGCCGGCTAGATCTGAGCCAAGCCGCCATCAACAAATAACTCGATACCGTTGACATAGCTGCTATCGTCGGAGGCCAGGAAAACGACGGCCTTTGCGATCTCATCAGTGGTTCCGGGACGGCCCAGGGGTATGTTGCCAATCGAGCTTTGCACGAACTGATCGACTTGCTCTTGGGTCATTCCGAGCGAGATGTTATAGCCCGGGGTTGGGATAACGCCGGGGCTAATTGCATTCACTCGTATTCCGCGCTCTTTCAGGTCCACGCACCAAGTCCGCGCGAACGAGCGAACGGCCGCCTTGGTGGCGCTATAAACACTAAAGGCCGGACTCCCGGTTATCGACACTATCGAGGCGTTGAGCACGATGGATCCACCCGGCTGCATTAGTGGCAACGCCTTCTGCACCGTAAACAGTAATCCCTTGACGTTCACGTTGAACTGTTTGTCGAAATGATCCTCGGTAATTTGGCTAAGGGATGCAAACTCGCCGGTGCCGGCATTCGCAAAGACGATGTCGAGCGCGCCTTTTTGCGCCTTCACCGCCGCATAAAGCTTGTCGATGTCCGCCGATTTCGCTACGTCGCCCTGGACGCCCGTCACGTTACGGCCGATCTGGTTCACCGCTGCATCCAGTTCGCTTTTCCGGCGGCCCGTGATGAATACATGCGCACCGTCGTCGACGAACCTCTTTGCCGTGGCGAGCCCGATCCCGCTGCTGCCTCCGGTAATCACTGCGACCTTCCCTGCGAGCTTCTGTGACAATTGACTTCCTTCGTGTCTGGTCCCAG
>JADGNQ010000313.1 GCA_017883385.1 Candidatus Sulfotelmatobacter sp. | reverse complement strand
CTTGGAAGGACCTGGGGGAATTGCTCATCGACAAGGTTAAAGCGGCTCCGCTGATAGTACGTGTTGACAGCCCCCTGCCAGCGATACAGCCCTGTGGAGTTCAAATAGATTAGGGACTCCTTGTTGACAGTCAAGCACGCTAAGGGTAGAAGACGGGTTACCCTGATCTGCGCGCATTTGCTGGCGATTCGCGCAGCCTGGAGCAGAGGCCTCGAACAGGCATTAAGTCATTGAGCTGTCATCGTTTTACGCGTCTTCGTGCCCGTCAAAGGAACAAAAACGCCGTTACCGTAGATTGGCAGATCACTCGGACGTGTCGTCGCCATGTCGGACCTTGACCCGGCCCGCCCGGTCCCGTACATAGCGTTCGGCGGAATAGATCCTGGCTGGTCCCGCAGCGTTTACCGTTCGTGCCGTAGATCTGTACGGCGGAAGCGATCACGCGATACGGCCGGTCTCGCCTGAAGCGAAAGCAGGGTGCGGAGGCCTCAACGCAGTATGGCGGTCTCTCCCGACGCAAACACGAGCGTCAGCTCGTTGGCGAATCTTTCACGCTCTCGCTGAACGATAGTGCCATCTTCCTCCGTTTCTTCAGAGCGATCGATTACCTTGACCGCCTGCCACGCTGCAACGTGCCGATCCTTTCCTGATCCGAAGACCCCGTTCAACATCCCGCTTACAGCGCACAGCGCCACGTGGCCGGAATGTAGGGGCGTCAGCGGTCGTCCCTTGAAAGCGGCTGGTGAGGGGAAGAGGATTCGAGCAGCCTGGCGGTAAGCCGAGGAGCGCGGAAGCAGGTCCTCGATCTCATCGAGCGGAAGGCCGCGATACTCCAGCTTGGGCGGACCGCTTTCCGGGACCGTATACAAAGGCGTGCTGGCGTCGCCCAGGGCCGCGAGGCGTTCGTAGTTCCTACCGATGTTCGCGAACTGAGTACGTCGCGCGATAATCTCGTCGTCCCTCAATTGTTCGCGCTCACGACGGCTGCGGCGTGTTGCCAAGACAACTACCTGGCGGTAGCGCACGGCTTCAGGATCAGTCAGCCGAAAGATTCGAGTATCTTTGAACCGCGAAGCAAGGATCTCGCCACAGTCACAGACGTGCTGAGCCGGAACCACAAGGACGAGTACGCCTCCGGCTTTCAGCCAACGGTACGCGTGTGCCAGGAACACCCGTTCCAGGCGTTCGTTTCGACCTTCGCCGATAGTCCAGTCGTAGGGCGGATTTAGAAACGCCAGCCCGAAGGACTCGACTGGGCAATGCACATCGAGGCAATCGCCATGGATCAACTCATCGACAACGGAGGCCGCCTGTTCCGCGCGATACGCATCCAACTCGATCCCGTACCGGCGCGCGCACGCTTCTGCGGTAATTGCTAGAAACGCTGCCCCATCCCCGGTGCATGGATCGATCGTCGAAACCGGCGAAGTTGGGTAGCGCAGGCAGGCCCTGATTCTCCGGGCTTCGGCAATCGGCAAAGGGAAGTATCCGAGACGGAGCCTTCCTTGATTTCTCATCGATATTCCTTTCTGGTGGTGCCCTTAAAGGCGGCCCGCCAGGCCAGTGTGCGCCTCAAAGACGGGTTGCTCTCGACGGCGCTCTGCGTGATGCGGCTCATCGACCACGATGAAGATTGACCGCGAATGTTATACCAATGTAGGTATAATGAACGGAGATGGACAAACCTCCGTCCCTGAAGCCGCTGTACTGGGTGGGAAGCTCGAAACGGGACTTGCGTTCCCTGCCCGGCCCGGTTGAGGACCTCTTTGGATATGCTCTTTACCTTGCCCAGGAAGGCAAGAAGCACGAGCAGGCCAAGCCTCTCCAAGGCTTCGGCTCCGCTGGCGTTCTAGAGGTTGTCGAGGATTGGGACCGGAGTACGTATCGAGCCGTGTACACCGTACGGTTCGAGGGCGCGGTGTTCGTGCTGCATATGTTCCAAAAGAAGTCCAAGCGCGGAGCGGCCACACCCAAGGCCGATATCGATCTGATCCGCGAGCGTCTCAAGGTCGCGGAGCAGTTCGCCAAGGAGATATCGCGATGAAGAAACAGCGAGTCGTGCGGAGCATTCCGGTCGAGGAAGGCTCAGGGAATGTATATACCGACCTCGGGTATCGGGACAGTGAGAGCATGCTGGTTAAGGCCCAATTGGCCGCCAAGATCGCCGAGATCCTCCAGCGGCGAGCGCTCACCCAGGCCCGCGCCGCGGAGATCTTGGGGTTAACGCAGCCCAAGGTTTCCGCCCTCTTGAAGGGGCGGTTTCGCGGGATTTCGGAGCACCGTTTGTTGGAATGCCTGACCCGGCTGGGCCGGGATGTCCACATTGTGATCAAGCCGACGCCCAGGAGCAGGCCGAACGGCAGGTTGACGCTTTCCGTAGCATAGGGCCGCCCGGAAAACACCGGGAGGTGGATTGCGGGGGCCAGGTTGGTTCCGTCACGCAGGAGCGCCCTTCGCCGCCGCCGCTGCTTTCATCTGGGCCCACTGCTGTTCGAGACGGTCCACCCGCATCTGCAGATGGCGCCAGTACTCCCCAGACATTTTCAACTCCCGGACTTCTTCGATTATGTTCTGGAAATAGCTGAAGCTGACGATTGAGTCACGGCTCTGATGGTTGATCAGGGCCACATACTTTCGCGCACATCCCAACAACACGGCATGTTCGACCTCCTCAATCAGAACCTTTCGCTCAAACAAGGCCGCGGCCAGTCGCTCGTCCGCCGGCGTGAACGCGCTCCCGACACAACGCCTGGCGCCGAGTAGGCGCCGGGTCTGCTCGATGTAGCCCGCCACGGTATCGGTCTTTGTCGATGGCCGCGCCTTCTCATAAGGCCAGAACCCATCGCAGATCTCGATCTCGCCGGCGGAGTGCTGGTTGGCAGCGGGCTGTATCCGGCAGACACCGTGGTGGCGGAGTTCCTCCAGGTACGTCACAATCGACCGCCGACTCTTGCCCAGCGCCTTTACCAGATCCCCATGATCGGCGCTCAGCAGACCGGTACTGCGGTCGGCTTTCAGACAGAGATGAATGTAGAGCTTGAACGCCCCATCCGACAGCAACCCGAGCGCACGCGACACTTCACGGCCAGCAGCAAACCAGCCGCTGGGGTTCTTCAGCTTTCCGACGCGTTCATTCATGGTCGCGTGCTCAGGCGAAGGATCTCTTCGCGCAGTCGGTTTTCGGCATCCCTTTGCCCTGCGATTGTGCTTTCGAGAGAAATAAGCCTCGCGATCAGGGCATCTTTGGGCTCACGCCTGAGACGCGAGACCTTGACTTCCAGCGCGTGACGCCTTTCGGGCGAGGAACTGCCGACCAGTACTCTCAGCGCCGGCTCCGGCAATTTGCCCGTCTTCGGTTTCCTGCAATTCGCCAGGTAAACCTTGTATGCCAGTTCGTTCCGCTTGATCGTGTTTGCGGAGATCGAAACCCCGTGCAGCGAGCGTATCGCCTCGCGAATGCTTTCGAATGTCACATCGCGACCCTGTTGCCGTAACTGGTCCACGGCGGCCCGTACTCGGGCGGCGGTCTCGCACTTCGTCCGCTCCCATCGGCTGCGGAGCCATTCGGGGACTTTGCCGTTGGATGTCGGTGTCATCATCTGCTGTTGTGCCCATGTTGGACGGTCACGTCCTGTGACCGATCAGCGCGAGCAGCCTCTATCAAATCCATTTCTTCCATCACCAGATTGCAGTCCGCAATTAGCTGACCGAGTTTCACTTCTTCGGCAGGAAGATGCTCTCGGACCGCGTAACCTACCTGTTCTTTCGCCCAATCCAGCTTCTGCTGGATCTGGTAGCGCTTGGCGGGGTCCGGTGCGTTTCCAGCGCACCCGACGCAAGCGAATTTTGCGGGACACATGTTCGCTACAATGCATGTCCCGCCAAACACCTCGGTGAGCGCACCCAACTTGCCTTCCGCATCCTTCAGCATTCGTCCAATCTCGTCCGGACTTCGTAAGGCCTCAGCGCCAACGTCGATCCGATCCACAAAGATCATCTCGGCCGCACGAATCACCTGTGTCGGCGTGGGTCTCGAACAATATTTCGTGACGGTCTTGTCCCGCTGGTGGAGAAGGCTGGCGATGATGTCAACGGAGACTTTCAGTTCCGCCATCTCGTTGGCGAAGGCATGTCGAAGCAAGTGGCTGGTCAGCTGAACTACCGTTCCGTCGAGCGCCTGAAACAATATCCCGTGCAGGAGAAATCGAATCAGCGTGTTCAACACCTGCAGGTCGATGCCGTGTCCGTTCCATTGGAGAACATATCGATCCGGCGGCGTCTTGCCGTATTCCGATTTGACTACCGGGAGAAGCGTTGTGCCGAGCCTCTCACACTGGAACCGGATCAATTCGACAAGGTGGTTCTTAGTTTCCTCGTCAAT
>JADGNQ010000312.1 GCA_017883385.1 Candidatus Sulfotelmatobacter sp. | reverse complement strand
GTCGACAACTTTGGGGTTGTCTCCCACGGCGGGGATCTTTTCCGTGAGCGAGATGCGCACCGTCAGACCTGATTTGGGATCGAGGTGCATCTTCTGCGGTTTGCTGTACAAGTTGCCGGGTTTCACCTGCCAGTGCTGGCCTTCGCCTTTGTCAGGGGGCAGCTTGAGTGTGCGGCCGTTGCTGAGATGAAACGTCTCGTAGACGTTGAGAACTCCCTGCACCCAGTAGTCGCCCGCCGGCACGTCGTTCAAACTCTCCGCGGGATAACCCAGCGTTGCGGTATCAATCACCGCGGGCACGCCCGGGGCGAGTCCGTCGACGTCGACACCAAAGACCTGTTGCGAGTCAGGGGTCTCGTAGCTGATCTGGAAGCGCGGCTCTTTCTCGTCGTTGTTGGAGATCAGCAACAAGACGTGGCCGTCGAGCGGCGTGGCGCTCATCTCTTTGGGAAACGAGATCTCGAAATGCTGGCTGGCCGGTTTGGCAGGGGGCTTAGACGCGGCATCTAGAGCGGCGGGTGCGCAAAGAAGAAGGACGATCCACGACCAGTTTCTCTTGTGCATTGGCGGGTTCCTCGGGCGAAGCAGACATTAGCAGCGGCCGCGGCGCGGGGTCAAGAAAAGCCTGCAAGGGGACAGAACAGTCGAGCTGCGCTCGACGGACAGCCGGGGGCGGCTGTCCCCACATGAATCTAACTCCGTCACAGAGGTTTGCTGTCTCGCCTTCCCTTTCGTTATAGTTTCAGTATGTTTGAGAACTTCACCGCCACCGACCGCTGGACGAAGAAGTCGGTCCATTGCGTCTACCAGGCCATGATCGTCGCCATCGCCACGCGGCACGCCGACGCGGTGGACATCAAGTTTCTGGTGGATGGTCGAAAGGTCTGGGTGGCGCTGCCCCATCCGGCATGGGTGGAATACAAGAAACGAACTGGCAAGGCGATCACGGATTCGCTGGCCCAAGAGATCGCCGGACACTATCTGAAGACCGCACTGGAAGCGGGCGAAGGCCTCGGGCGCGAGATGTACTCGCTAACCATCGAAGAAACGCTGGCTCATCTTGACGCGGTTGTCGCGGAGATGCAGGCTCAGCCGGTGTAAGAGTGTGGCGCGGGCTCCCCGGCCCGCGAACGGATGGTTTCACTCCAGAACTAAATCACCACTGCTTCTTTGTATTCTCCGAACACGCGCCGCATCGCGTCAGAAATCTCTCCCACCGTCGCTGAAGCCTCGACCGCGGTCAGTATGCGCGGCATGACGTTCGCACCAGACCGCGCCGCGTCCTCCACGCCCGTCAGGGCAGCCTTCCACGGCCCTGCGTCCCGTTTCGCTCGCAACGCCCGCACTCGCTCGATCTGCCTTGGTTCCAGTGCCGGATCGATCCGCTGAATCGGGATCGGCTTCTCTTCCTCCACTTCGAACCGGTTCACGCCCACGACGATCGCCTGCTCGTGATCCACAGCCTGCTGGTATTCATACGCGGCGTTTTGAATTTCCTGCTGCACGAAGCCGTGCTCGATGGCCTTCAGCATGCCACCGAGAACCTCGATCTTTCCCAGATACTCGGCCGCCCGCTTCTCAATCTCATTGGTCAGCGATTCCACGTAGTATGATCCCGCCATCGGATCGATCGTCTGCGGAGCACCCGACTCATACGCAATCACCTGCTGCGTGCGCAGCGCGATGCGCGCCGCCTGCTCCGTAGGTAGTGCCAACGCCTCGTCGTAGGAATTCGTGTGCAACGACTGCGTCCCGCCCAGTACTGCCGCCATGGCCTGAATGGCCGTACGCACGATATTGTTTTCCGGTTGCTGCGCCGTCAGCGTCGATCCGGCGGTCTGGGTATGGAAACGCAGCATCCACGACCGCGGATTCCTCGCCTTGAAATGTTCGCGCATGATGCGCGCCCACATGCGCCGCGCGGCACGGAACTTCGCCACTTCTTCCAGGAAATTGCTGTGCGCGTTGAAGAAGAACGACAGTCGGGGCGCGAATTGATCCACATCGAGCCCGGCCTTGATCGCCGCCTCTACATAGGCCATGCCGTTGCCCAAGGTGAACGCCACTTCCTGCACCGCCGTCGATCCCGCCTCGCGCATGTGGTAGCCGGAAATCGAAATCGTGTTCCAGTCGGGCACGTTCTCGTTAGCCCAGGCAAACATGTCGGTGATGACGCGCATGGCCTGCTGCGGCGGGTAAATATAAGTCCCGCGCGCGATATATTCCTTCAGCACATCGTTCTGCACCGTACCCGAGAGCTTGCGAATATCGGCACCCTGCCGCCGCGCCACCGCCACGTACAAGGCCAGCAGGATCGACGCCGTCGCATTGATGGTCATCGATGTAGAAATCTTCGTCAGTTCGATGCCATCGAACAGGTGCTGCATGTCTTCGATGGAGTCAATCGCAACGCCCACCTTGCCCACTTCGCCCGCGGCCAGTGGATGATCCGAGTCCAGGCCAATCTGAGTGGGCAAATCAAACGCCACCGACAACCCCGTGGTGCCATTCGCCAGCAAATACTTGTAGCGCTTGTTCGATTCCTCGGCATCGCCCATGCCGGCGTACTGGCGCATGGTCCAGAGGCGACCGCGGTACATGGTGGCCTGCACGCCGCGCGTAAACGGATACTCTCCCGGATAGCCGATTTCGCCTTCGTAGTCCGTACCTTTGAGATCGGCCGGGGTATAAAACGGATTCACCGGAATGTGGGAGGATGTTTCAATTTCCGTGGAAGCATCGGGACGGGTCTTGAGCTTTTCCGACATCGGGTTTCCACCTGAACGACCACTCTCTTCACTCTTTAGGAAATCGCTACGTGGGCCGAAGTGCACTCGACTCAAGGACGCTGGCTCTTCCTCCGCACTCTCCAAAACGAACTCAGACCGAACCAGGCAAACGTCAGTGTGAAGCAGATTGCAATCGCGACACGCCCCGCCGTGGTGCGCCCGGCTGCGTACTTCATATACTCGCGGACCCCCGCGATGCCGCCGAAGGCCGCCATCGCCAGGAACACGCTGCCGGTGACCTCCAGCCACAACTGGTGCATCGCGTGCCCGAACGATCGGGCCGTGGTTCGAACGGCGCTCATCACCGCACTGAGCATGCGGTTGCGCCCGGCCTGCTGCCCGGCCACCCGCGCCACTACCCCCAGCTTTCGTAACGCAGAAACCTTGCTCACGGCCTCGATTTTAACAGCCTTCGGCGCTACAATGACGCAACGCTAAGGGAGCGACGAACCCTTCCCTCTCTGGCAGCATCTAAGGTTATTGGGCTGGCGTGGTAACCCAGGGGGATTCAGTGGATCCGCAACTCAAACAACTCATGAAGGAACTCGGCGACGCCATCAACGAATCTCTCTCCGACTCCGAGCAGATCTCTGAAGTTGTCTCCCGGATCAAAGAAGGCGGATACGACATTTTCTTGGTACTTGAAGCGACGATTGGCGTCAGCAAGCAGGGCGAAAAATCCGACAAGACTTCGCTGGTCACGACCCTGTCCACGAATCCTGAATTCAAGATCAACGATCAGGACCTCAAGTTCCTGAAATCGCTCCGCATCAAGATCGAAGAAGAAAAGAACGACAAGGACAAGTAAGGATCCCGCCGAGAATCCCTCGACTTTACCCATCCAACGCCTGACCCAACTCAAGGGTTCTATCAAGCGCCGGGCTTGAGCATGCACCCTCGCGCCCTGTGCTACCATCTACTGTTTTCTTTCCGCATCTGCCGTGCGGGGATTCTACTGGGGTCAGACAGCACAGGAACGGAATCTGAGGGGCAGTCATGAAAGATACTCTCGGGGTTCTATTGGCAGGCGGCGCCGGGGAGCGCCTCTATCCCCTCACTCGTGATCGCGCCAAGCCAGCGGTTACCTTTGGCGGCATTTACCGCATCATCGATATCACTCTTTCCAACTGCCTGAACTCCGACCTGCGCCGCGTTTACATCCTCACCCAGTACAAGGCGCTCTCGCTCAACCGGCATATCCGTGAAGGCTGGAATATTCTGGGCCGTGAGGTGGGCGAGTTCGTCGAAGTGCTGCCTCCCATGAAACGGGTGAGCGACCAGTGGTATCAGGGCACCGCCGACGCGGTTTACCAGAACATTTATTCGATTGGCTCAGAGCAGCCCAAGCACGTGCTGATTCTTTCCGGCGACCACATCTACAAGATGGACTACGGGAAGATGATGAAGCAACACCTGGACTCGGCTGCGGATATTACGCTGGCGACGATTCAGAGCGATCCCTCGCAAACCTACCAGCTCGGCGTGGTCGACGTGGACAAAGACGGGCGCGTCAACGGGTTTCAGGAGAAGCCGAAGACGACGACGCTGCGTTCGCCATTGAATCCGGAAAAGGTTGCGGCATCAATGGGCGTTTATCTGTTCAACGCCGACGTGCTCAT
>JADGNQ010000311.1 GCA_017883385.1 Candidatus Sulfotelmatobacter sp. | reverse complement strand
GCCGCTGGAGGCAGTCCGGAGAGTTCCGCCATCATCTGAACAAACGAGACTGCGCTCATCTTCGAGATGAACGCATCATTCTCGGGCATGTACCCGACCAGACTGCGGATGCGGCGGGTCTCCGTGCGAACGTCGTATCCCAATACACGGGCAGACCCGGAGGACGGTTTGTAGAATCCCAGAAGTGTGTTAATGAGTGTCGACTTGCCCGCGCCGTTGGGGCCAAGTAAGCCAATCGAGCGCCCGCGCAGAGCACAGACGAGATTCTTTAGAATCTCGCGGCTACCGAACCGAACAGAGAGCCCCTGCAGTTCAATGACCGGTGTTTGCGGAGCAGCAGCGAATGGCTGACTTGTGCCGTCTGCTGCTCCGGGTTGGATGGTTGTGCTCATGAACTACTGAGTCGAGCCGGGATGCTTCATGATTGCCCCGAGAAACAGCTGAGGTGGAAACGAGCCGCCCTGGCCCATCGTCATCAGAGTACCGAGGTCGAAGCCCATGAAGCCAGTGTTACTTGCGACCACGATCCGCTCCGGTTCGCCATAAACATAGATCAGGCCGGGCGCAGTGTTCGCCTGCAGCGTGGCAATGGACTGTTGCTGCTGTGGTGTGAGTGTTCCTACTGCTTTGATCTGGTCCACTAACGGGCCCACAACAGGACCTATGTTGTGGTAGAAGATCGCCGAGAAATTCGTGTATCCGTCGTTGGGCAAAAGAGACTGAAACGTTTGCGAATGAGTCAGACTGTGTCCGGCCTGGCGATCCCGAATAGCACGCGACAGCGTGCTGATGTCCGGCCCGGCGATGAGGTAACTGTCAACGTAGGTGTAGTCGATTTCGAAAGCCGGTTGCTTCGAATTATGCAGGGTGTAGTAAATCTGCGAGCCAACCTGTTGCTGTGCCAACTGGAGCGCGCCATCGGACGCGGTCGCCTCTCGATTGAAACTCTCGACCAGTTTGTCGATGGTCGATTGCAGGGTCACGGGGTCATACACCTCAAAAACCACCTTCCACCTTGGGGTTGGCAGCACCGGACCATCGAACGCGAACGTGACCTCACCGCCAAGAGGCGCGGTGATGTCATTGAGCACGCTCACACCCGTCTTCGCTTCAAACTTCGCCAATTCCTGCGGGAAGTTCGAGTCACCGCTGCCGATGATCTGGAACATCTCTTCCACGATGCTCTTGGGGTTCTTGATGACGAACGAATTCACCATGCTCGCATCGGGTGAAATGAACTCCAGCCCACCCATGGAAGCAGGTGCAGCCAGCCATGAAGCCACGCCTCGCCGTTCGGAAGCGAACGTCAGGGCGGCGCGATTTTCCGTCTTGCCTCCGACTTCACGGCGTTCCATCATCAGGTAGCGGACGTCCCCTATGCCTGGCGGCAGCTTGTTGCTTTCATCATGTACGTTTTGCGCGACAATTTGTTCCATGTCCGCGCAGAAGAGCCAGCCTGCGCCCTGCTGGTAGGACCGGACCACCTGCTGGTAGAGCGGCGTTTCGGCGAAATGACTGGCGCTGGACTGTTGGATCCGTGTCACGGCGTGCTGCAATTCCGCGACATCCGGACTCGCGACCAACACGCCCTTGCCCACGTAAACCAGGAACGGCCGGTTTGGCGACGGAGAGATAGCCCAGGGATCCCGCACGATCTGCAGACCGCCTTGGTTGCCGTCGCGATTCAGCCTCTTCATCTCACCCTGCAGGAAATCCTCCAAACCCGCCTGCCGGATCCGGGCCAGCACGACGGGCGAACTGTATGTCGTGCCGTCTTTAGCCACGGCGAATACGATCTCGTCTCCCAAATAGCTGCTGAAGGTTTTCAGCTGGTCAATCACGTCGGTGAGTTTAGGACCCTTCCCACGCTGTTGCTCTTTCCACCAACTGCGCAGCGCAGGGCTCTGTTGTAAGCGGTCTTGGAAAAGTTGGCTTGCTTCACCCAGAGTTGCAGCGAGATTTGGAACCGCGGCATAGACGGCCGTGTGATCTGGAACGTAGGGCAGAAGGTCGGAGCTATATCGCAGCCCGGGTCCGGGAATCGCCTCAAACTGTTTTTGCAGGACGGCAAAGTCTCCCAGCAGCGCCAGGTATCTCGCGGAATTACGGCTCCAAGCAATCTCGTTCTGGATTGGGACCTTAGAGAGGCTGGAGTTGGAGGTCTCTTCGTCGCCGGCATGCAGGTCAGTGGTTTGCTCGCCGGAAGACACTCGAACCACGCCCTCGATTACCGCAACACGAGAGCCTTTGGTGCCGCGATTGACGGAAAAGATTGTTCCCTTTACCGACACCAGGCAATCGTCGGTAGCGACATAGAGCCGGCCCGTCCGCTGCTTCGCGGCCTGCACGATGATGTGTCCGCCGTCCAAATGGATAGTGGTTCCTTTCCATTCCCGCGATACCGAAAGATCGGAACGCTCCGCCATTTCCACCAGCGATCCGTCAAGCAGGCGCACAACAGCGTTCGACCCCTTAGCCGTGCGGATCTCATCGCCATTTCTGATCTGGTAGCCCGCTGGAATCACACGCACCTGATCATCAACAACCGCATAGAGCGAGCCATCCACATTCTGGACGGCGCCGCGGATCGCGTGCTGGCCAGGAAACGCCCCATTGAACAGCGCGAGCGCGGTAGCTGCGACGACCATAGCCGCAACCGCGCCCATCGCCCACCGCCACACCGGGAAACGGCGAGACGCCATGATCGGTCGCCATATGGGCTGCAGTTCACCGACGCGCGCCTGCTCCACGGCGTGCCGGCACGCAACACACTGGTGCAAGTGATCTTCGAACAGCAACTTGCGCGCTTCCGCCAGGTTCTTGTCCAGATAGGCGGGAATGAGCGTTTGAAAATCCGCGCAATTCCGCAGCTTGTACGCGCCGATCTCGGTAGTTGGGGACCCGGCGAGCGAACTCCGGACGCGCTCAGCGGCTTGGGCAACCACGCGATCGTCCACTGGTTCATTTCGGATTTCAGAGAGTAGTTTGTCAAATCTATGATCGCTCATGATCTTTCTCCTAGGTATGGACGAAGCTCCTTGCGGAGCTGTTGGCGAGTGCGATGTACGATAACCGCAACCAGCACTTGTGAGATGCCGAGAGTTTGCGCAATCTGCCGATTGCTGAATCCCTCGATGAAGCGCAGGGCGAAGATTTCCGCAGGCCGCGGTTTCAACTGAGCCAGGGCGCGGGTCAATGCCTGCCGGAGGCCGGAAACATCGGCTTGCGCCGGCGCTGTAGGCACATGGCCGGAATCCTCTTCAGGGAGGGGAACGCTTTGCTCGGCTTTTCGCGCTCGGATCACATCCAGAGCGGAATTGATCGCCGCCCGGCGAAGATAACTCTCTTGGTTTTCGAGCGGATCGCCGTTCGGGCCCCGTCGCAGCATCCGCAGAAAAACGGTCTGCAACACATCTTCCGCATCCCCGGCATTTCCAGTGATGCGGTACGCCGTGCGGAACACAAGGCCATGGTGCACCTGAAAGACTTGCTCGAGTTCGTCCGGAATCGCGATTGCCGGTTCCTCTAGTACGCTCAGCAGGGTACGCCTCCTGTACTGCTCTTTCATAGATAAAGACGCAGGACGGGGCGGATTATTACAGTCATGCGGGAATACTTTGGCGGCAATGCCTCAGACGGGTTTAGGCCTTACGCACCAAAAGGATAGACGGGACCCCGACTCTTGAGGCAGGAGCCCTACGGTCTACTCATCGAGGAGGGAGCCGGGACTCAGTGAGTCGCCCGGCTCCCGGACTAGCAGTGCTCGCTGCAAATGGACTTAGTACTCAATCTCGAGCATCGGCGGCATGGCCAGCTTGCGAGCCGCGATCACCGCCTCTTCTTGCCATTTCTACCGCTCAGAACACGATCACCCAAAACGCCACGTCGACCGCACTGCCTGCGTTGGCAACGGTGAATGTGTCCAGTTGATTGGCTGTGAGGGGAAAGAACTCATCCGCGAGACATACATTGTGCGGATCGTTCACGCAAGTTTGCATTGTTACGGCATTGAATGGAGCCGCCGACACGAACCGGTCGTTGACTTGGAAGCCAAAGTCGATAAGATCCTCGCCTTGGCGCTCGTGGAGAATGCTGATGCCGCAGGGCGGGGTCCAGACGGCGGCTCCGCTGGCTTGCGAGTTGAAGCAGCGGGTGATCGCGGTGCCGTTCGAGGTGAACGGATCCACGAAGATCATGGCCTTGGCCCAGCCGCCCGCACCGCGGGCCTGCTGGACGTTGCTTGGGGTCTGGAAACCGAAGCCGCCATTGGTTGAGACTCCGTAGACTCCGGTACCGCCGGGAGCGTCATTGAGGCCCGCGACACCTGAGCCGTTGGCGCTGTGCGTAATGCCATCGACGCCATCGGGACCATATCCGTTCGAGCCACCGCTGGCGAAGCTCTCCCCGTGAAC
>JADGNQ010000310.1 GCA_017883385.1 Candidatus Sulfotelmatobacter sp. | reverse complement strand
GCCGGCGAGCGCCAGCGCTATGGCGGCTAGCTCCACAAGTGACTTCGATTGCATTGTCGCGCGCAGACGCAAGGCCTTTGCTGTCGTAGGATATGGGTTCTCGACGGTCGCCAAAATCATCCTTTTGGTCGCCAGTTCGGTGGTTGCCCTGAGTTGCTTCCGTATCATCGAGCGCCTGGGCAAGAGCTTCCGCGGTCCGCCACGAGACGCGTGGCTGTCTGCTATCGCCGCCAAAGACACTCGGGGGTATTCGTTCGGCGTACACAAGGCGCTGGACAAGGCAGGGGCTGTTCTCGGTCCGCTTGCGGCCTATGGATTGCTTTCGTGGCACGGAGAAACGGCTTCATCGTTCCGGATGCTATTCTGGGTCGCGTTTGTTCCTGCCGTGCTCAGTGTTTTCGTGCTTGGCTTGATCAATGATCCACCGCACGTTCAGTCCAAACGCGAAAGTATCTTCGTCGCGTGGAAGACGTTGAGCCCCGGGTTCAAGCGCTACCTTGTCGCGGCGGGGATTTTCGCACTGGCCTATTTCAGTTTCGGCTTCCTGCTCCTGCGTGCGAATAGTGCCGGTTTCTCGGTCAAAGACGTCGTGCTGCTGTACGCGTTGTTCAATGCCGCCTTTGTCATCGCCGCACCACTCGTCGGCAAACTCGGTGACCGGATCGGCAGGACGCGCATTGTCGTACTGAGCTACCTGATCTATCTTGTCATGAGCCTCGGGTTCGCTTTCGCGCTGGCGAAATGGCAGATTCTCCTCCTATTCGTTATCTACGGCGTCTTCTACTCGATCGACGAAGCCCAGAGCAAGGCGTTCATCGCGGATGTCGAGCCGGAACGGCGCGCGACGGCAATCGGTGTCTACAATTTCGTGACAGGAGTGATCTACCTACCTGCCTCGCTGATTGCAGGGGCGTTGTGGGCAGTGCACCCAAGCATTGTCTTCATCGTAGCTGCCTTCCTCTCGCTTGCGGCAATCACTGCATTCGTGTGGTTGCGGCCTGCCGGCAACAGCACGTGACGGCATTGCGCCCCTGATGGATTGAGACAGTGTTGCGCCGGCAATCAGGTTCTCGGGAGTTACGGGCGCCTCGCCTGGGGCTTCCTGCGAGATGCGCGCGCAGAATGCCGACTTTGCGATCAAGAACTCTTCTCTCCTTTGTGCGGGATCTTCGCCCCGGCCTTCCGCGCCTCGCTGAGACCGATGGCCACCGCCTGTTTGCGGCTCTTCACCTTCCCACCTGTGCCACCCTTGCCGGATTTCAACGTGCCGAGTTTGTATTCGTGCATGACCTTTCCGACGGTGCTCATGCCTTTGGTCGACGAACTCGTCTTCGCGGTGGTGTTTCTGGGGGTGCTCTCTTTTGCTTTAGGCATATAGTGTCCTCCTGTCCTCCAGTCGCAGTGTAGCTCATCGTCGCGATTCACTAGCGGACGTCTGCGGACATACTCCTTTCGTGCCGACAGGAGCGCGATGAGTTTCAAACGATTGCTGCCGGTTCGGTTCGCCGGCCGACAATCGGGTGTTTCGCAGTATGCGGATTGAGGAGGCTCGAGAATGCCTGCACGTCACTCGGAACGTCACGTCAACGGCTACCGGAGCCGGCGGGCGGCGGGAGCGGCTGCGGCGCCGTAGAAGCTTCGCTTGCAATCCCCTCTCTTCATGACAGCCATCCCGTGGTACCGCATGAGAACAGACAGGGTTCCAGCGATGGCCCGAGAATTGCCACGAGATATTCGGAGGCAAGACACCTTGGAGCACTGTGAGCCGCGCTTCTGGTGAATCTCAAAAGCGATGGACAAAACCACCACACCTGATCAATCCGGCCAGCCTGACAACCCGGCTACGCCACCGCCCGTTCCAGGTCATGGAATGGCCAGCACGAGTTCGGATGATTTAGAAAACGACATCAACGATGCCGCTGTGAAGGAACAGCCAGTGAAACCGACCGAATCGAAGAAGTAGCTGGGTATCGGGATCAACGGAACGTTGTGCCGAACTCCGCCTAACGCAGAGGATTTTGAGCAGGGTGCCCATATACGGGCGTTACTTCTCCCTGCTATTGCACAAACCGCGCTCACGCTGACCGCGCTGCAGAGCGAAGACCTCGAAGGCACGGCTAAGATGAAAGTTGCGGCGCAGATCAGTGGATTTGGGCGTCAAGACTAAGCCCTGGAGCAACTGGTCGTTTGTCTGTCGCTTGAAGGCGGGGTCAGTTCCATCAGTTGGTCCGTCACGGCGCAAATATTGGAGTAGTCCTCTTGCTTTAACCAGGATTTCGCCGTCCGATCTGGCCCTCGCCGTCATACCCGCGGTCTCCTGCCGGGCGTGCAGAGGGCGTTTCTTCGGCTGCTTCGCCAAGGCATATTTATCGGAATCGTTAGGCAGATCTACAGGGTAAAGCAGGTGTGTGCCGTTGCCAGTGTTACCCAGCACCGGATCAGGGAAACCTGCACCCCACAAGTCATCCCACGCCCCACAAGCCGCCGAAATTCGGCTCGGCCATGCTCCCGATTGGTAGAACTGATGGCAAATTGTCGATGTAGATCGGATCTAGATTGCCGTAGATGCTAGATTGCGGTGGATGTAGGAGTCATCAGTCAGGATTGCCGTGGTGGAAGTTTTCAAATTGAACATAGGTTGCGGCATCGTTTCTCCTTTTTCAACTCCGATGGAAGAGAGCGGAGGCCAAGGGCGAATTCGCCTCAACAATGCTTGTATCTCTTCCACTCGCCTTCCATGGCTTTGGCCATATCCCTGGCGGCAGAGCGCAACCAATTTGATTTTCTGCGTCCCAGGTCCTTCAAAATGCCGGCGACTTGGCGTTTGCTTCCCAGGTGAACATTCGCGGCTTCAGAGCCCATTGCATAGAGAAGCGTTTCCTCGTCGCGCTCTTCCGGCAGGTCGGCAATCTCAATGGGATTTGATTCCGGTGAGAGGCGGCGAATCAGCCACGCTCCCACAACTTTCTGAAATGGATCGTGCGATCGCACCGCGGACTGGATAGCCTTCTGATAGTAGGAATGGCGATTTCGGATGCGACCATCCAGCCAAACGCATGCCGAGGGCAGCATGGCTTTCGCCTCTCGCGCGATGTGGCCTCCTTTCCAATTGGCAATAGCCACAAATCGTTGTTGCCCGAGGCTCCCCAGGCCGGCTTCCCTGCGCACCACTTTGTAATCCAGATTCGGATTTGGAAGCGTTTCCCGTAAGACTCTCTTCACGTCGGGAGGCAGGGCGTGATGCACAACCGGGAGATGGTCCAGCTTCTCCCAAAAACCGGCTGGGGGCTTGAATGCCTCAACCCCTAATCGATCCAGGTTCTTTTCATGTTCAGCAAGAACAAATGGGCAGCCGCCGGCTTTCAGCGTCTTTTGATATCCCTCCAAAATGGCACTGCAACCTTCATTGAATCTGATAGTCAGCTTTTCCGAGTCGATAACAATCTTTACGCTGGCCGCCAGGCGCACCAGGTCATTTGTATAAGGCAAAGGATACGATTCGTCGAAATCATCGACACCCCAGGACAGCCGACCCTCCGTGTCGCGCCAGGTTCCAAAACTGCCGACATGGAGATCTCCTACTGCCAATACTTTGGGGGCATCACGCAGGCTGGCGCATACGTCCGGCCAGAGTTGAGCCCACCGGTAAAATGTCCCGCGGAAAAAGAGGAATGGGCTGTCTCTCATTTGCTTGTGCTTCAATCGCAGGTGGGCCTCGATGACGGCCGTACAACCGCGCATCCAGTTTTCGTAGCTCTGGGTCGCCTTATGAATATTCATTTTTCTGCTGCCCTTTGTGCGTCCGTCGAATCATCAGCGTCCTGCGCACCTTGCGCCGCAGTCGCGCCGGCAGCAACGTGCGCGGCGAGAGACTGTGTTTGTTTAGACTGTTCGCTTTTACGGGGAATCCGTTCTAGCCCACGCGGCTTTCCCACGCGTCAGCCTCTTTCCCTTTTGGTTCGACTGCAATCCTGGGGGTCGGATCCAAGCCAAAGTATCAGTTTAGTTGAACTGTGGGCCCCGGATCGTTGAATCTTGTGGCGGCGGCTCCGGGAAGCAACACCTGGTGTCGTCAGCCGTAAGGGTCTCCACAACGCCCTTGCGACCGTTTATGGGGTTCCGCTCGACCCCGTCACCCACTCGTGGAAGCGCCTGCGAGCGGTGCCTGGCCGGTGACTACCCGCCGAAAGTCGCCAAATGGCGAGCGACCCGCGCGTGCACCGTTCTGGTCTCCAGAGGTCCGAACACGCCCCTTCGGCGTGAGGGGAGATCTGGTCCGACGCGGCGCGAAGCCGCCTGGGTGCGCGCCGAAGTTGCAGGGGTCGTTTGCGCAACTGCCCACTCCTATGGGCGGGCGTCTTGATCTGTCAGATACCAGGGGATGTTGATCACCATAATCCGCCTGTCGCCCTGGAAT
>JADGNQ010000138.1 GCA_017883385.1 Candidatus Sulfotelmatobacter sp. | reverse complement strand
CATTCTTCTCACGAGCCTCCTCGTCCAGTTTGAGCACGATGTTGCGTTCGCGCTCGCTGTCGTCGTGGCGCTTTAGACGAGCGTAGAGAACCGCGAGTTGGGCATGGACTTCCTGAAAATCAGGAGACTCCCGCTCGGCCCTTTCCAGATGGCTTCGGGCTTTTTCCAAATGCCCCGCCGCCAGATTGATCATCCCCACCTGAAAGCGCGCCTCGGCGGAGGCCGGGCGCAAGACGAGGGCCTTTTCGAGATACGGTTCCGCCTCCGCCAGGTTGCCGTCATGGCGCAGCATCCCGCCAAGGTAGAGGTTCGCGTCGAAATCGTTGGGGTCAGACTGCAGAGCTTTGTGAAAGGACTCAGCTGCGCCCTGCGGGTCCTCGCTGTCGAGCAGGGCTCGTCCATACAAGGACCATCCCCCCGAAAGACTCGGGTCAGCCTCCAGCGCCTTCTGGATCGTAGGCGCCGCAGCCTTGGCTTCGCCTGCGGCCAACTGCGCCGCGCCCAGCAACAAATCCACTTCTGCGCTGCTGCCGCTTTTCATAACGCGGTCAATCAGGTTCTCTGCCTTCCGGGTCTGTCCGTCGCGCAGGAGTGCCACACCCAGACCAAACTCCACAGCTCGATCCGCAGGACCGGCGTCGTAAACAGGCTGCAACAGGGCCGCCGCGTCGCGATTCCTGCCCAAGCGCAAATAGCAATCGGCAAGCAGATAGAGCGACTGCTGGTTCTCCGGGTGCTTCGCGCGCAAACTCTCGAAATCGGCCGCAGCCTTGTCGAAGGCCGCCTGCTTGTACCAAGCCAGCGCCAGGTTGAGTCTCACAGAGGGGTTCTCCGGATCGCGCTTCAGTGCTTGCTTGTACTGGATCACCGCATCGCTGTAGCGTCCCGCATGAGCCAGCACTGCACCCAGGTTCGCCCGCGCTCCGATGGAGTCGGGCCGCAGTTTAAGGAACTTCTCGTACAAGCGAATGGCGCGCTCGACGTCACCGCGCTCGTAAGCCGCATCGGCTTCCTTAAACAACGTCTCAGCCGATTGAGTATGTGACGACTGGATCGGAGAAGCGTCGCCTTGCGCCCGCGCCCGAGGCGTAACCGCGAACATGACAAAAAACGAGCACCATAGCAGCCCGCATTGCCGCGACAGACGCGGGACGTCGCTCAACACTCGCGTCGCATGGGGTGCTACCGGGCTGGCTCTGAAAAACATTGCGTTCTTCCAGCAAGGTTAGCAGAGAACAAATTGCGGTCCAAGCAGGACCCTGGCTACGAACTACCACCGCAACCGGGCCACGTAGAAGTCCGTTTTGCGACAAAGAAAAGAAGAATTTCGATATACGGTCGTCCGGCAGCGCTCTATCCTACCCGATCATCGGCAGAGACTCTTTCCAGAGAAGGAAGTTCCACTTCTATGAAGAGATTGGCAATCGCGGCAGTTTCCTTTGCATTTTGGGCGTGCGTCGGAGCAAGGGCGCAGGACTTGGCTGGCATCGTGGGAACAGTCACCGATCCGTCGGGGGCCGTGATCGCTGGTGCCCAAGTGACGGTTGCAAATGCCGAACGGGGCTTCACGCGCACGATCACTTCGAACTCGGATGGCGAATACTCCGTCGTCCGGGTGCCCCTCGGAAACTACACGATCACCGTCGAGAAGTCTGGATTTGAAAAACTGCTGCGCACCGGGATTACGCTGGACGCTGGCCAGACTCTGCGTGTTTCTCTGCAGCTGAAAGTGGGTTCTGCGACTCAGGAGGTGATCGTCACTTCCGACCCGGTGCGGGTGGAGACCGAAACCGGCGCCCTCTCGCATGTCGTCAATAGCACCCAGGTCGGTGAGCTAAATCTGGAATCCAGGAATTTCGCCACGCTGGCTACGCTGGTTCCCGGCGCCGCTCCGGCCGGAACCGGGTTCGACCCAAGCAGCACGGGCGTGCTCGCCAACGCGACCATTTCCTTCAACGGTGTGCCCGGCAACTTTAACAACTGGGAAACCGACGGCACCAACAATGTGGATCAAGGTTCGGGCAGCAACTCCCTCATGCTCTACCCGAGCATTGATTCGATCAGCGAGTTCCGCATCTCGACCTCAAACTACAGCGCTGAATACGGGAAATCCGGCGGTGCCAATATCGAGGTGGTCACGAAATCGGGCACCAACAAGTTCCACGGCGACTTGTTCGAATTCGTGCGCAACGACGCTTTCGATGCCAACGACTGGTTCCTGAGTCAGGCAGGGGCACCGCGCCAACCGCTCAAGCGCAACAACTTTGGATTCACCATCGGAGGCCCGTTGTACATTCCGGGCCACTACAATACCAACCGCACGAAGACCTTCTTTTTCGTGTCCGAGGAATGGCGGTCTTACCGGGATGGAACCGTGGTTAACCAGACGGTCCCCTCGGCGCGTGAGCGGCAGGGAGATTTCAGTGAGTGTGATCCGGCTTCCCCGAACTTTAACGACACAGTATCGGCCGGCGGGCTTTGCGTTGTGCCGATCGATCCCAACACGAACGCGCCCTTTCCAAACGATGCAATCGCGGTGGATCCAACAGCGGCGGCACTTCTATCCGCGCTGATTCCCGTGCCCAACGCCGGCGTAACCGCCTATAGAACGGCGCCGAGTCTGCCTACCTACATTCACGAAGACATGTTCAAGATCGATCACAATTTCAGCGACAAGCTGCGAGCGTTCTTACGCTACACGCAGGACACCGACAACCAGGACTTCATTCCCACGCTGTGGTCTCCGGCCAACTACGCCACGGTGAAGTCCAGATGGACCAGCCCCGCGATTTCCAGCGTGCTGCACTTCACGCACACGATCAAGCCGAATCTGCTGAACGAAGTCATCTTCAGCTACTCTGCTGACGTCAACACAGTGCATAACTTCACGGGGTTCGATTCGCCAGCCGGCTCGATCAACAAGCCGCAGGGATTCGCGATGCAAACGATCTTTCCCGGGAATCAGAGCCAGGCGAAGCTGCCCGGCATTCAGTTCAACGATGGCGTGCCGTTTCAAACAGCAGAATCCACGGGCTTCGAATTCGACTTCGTGGATCCGCAGTTCGCCATCAAAGACAACTTGATCTGGTCGAAAGGGCGGCACACGTTGAAGACCGGTTTTTTTCTTCTCGACAACCACATCAACACAACGACCAACATCGGCTTGAATACGCAGGGATATCTGGCGTTCGGCAGTTCCGCCATCTCCACGGGAAACGCACTCGCCGACATGTTCACGGGGAGGATCGCAAACTATCAGGAATATGGCAAAGTCATCGGTGGCCAGCTCGCGGGCGGTCCGGGACAGGGGCGCTGGCGGCAGTGGGATTTTGAGCCCTACTTCCAGGATGATTGGCGAGTGAGTTCACGGCTGACGCTGAACCTGGGTGTGCGTTATTTTTGGCTGACTCCGTTCTACGACGCGAAAAACCCAACCAACGATTCCGTATTCGTGCCGTCGCTGTATAACGCCAGCCAACAAGCTCAATTAGACATCAACGGCAACTTGATTCCAGGGTCGGGAGCGACCTACTTGACGTATGGCAATGGGCTGCTGCAATGCGGAGCCGGATCCATCCCAAAGGGGTGCTCTCACAGCTATCGGGGGACGTTCTCTCCGCGATTTGGATTCTCCTGGGATCCGTTTGGAACGGGAAAGACCGCCGTTCGTGGTGGCTACTCGCTGAACTGGGATTCAAGTAATCCGCTGCACGCCGGAGCGGGTTTCAACGGCAATCCGCCTACCACGGCCGACCTGAATGCGTTTAATGTGGTGGGATTTGGAAACATCGGACCTGGCCCGCTGGGGCCGGTGGGATTTTCCGACATACCTACTCAACGGAAATGGCCAGAGGTACACCAATACAGTCTGGGGATTCAGCATGAGTTTCCGGGACACACCGTGCTTAGCGTCAGCTATGTGGGGAGTTTGGGTCGGCACCTGCAGAATAACTTGAACATCAACGCGGTTCCCGTGGGAGAAACCACGCAGAATGTGCCGGCGTTCGTCGGCATGAGCACGCCGTATACCGGTTGCGACACGAACGGCAATTGTGACGTACAAACCGCGCTAATCAACCAAGCGCCTAGCGTCTTCTTCGCACCCTATCGCGGCTACACCGGCATCATCATGCGGGCGCCTAATGGGAATTCCAACTACAACTCACTGCAGGCCGACCTGCGCCACAATATTGGGCGCGGACTTACCTTTGAGGCGGCCTATACATGGGCGCACACTCTCGACAACATCGTCACCAACGGTGTGGACGACGCCGATCTCGGTCGTTGGTACGGTACGTCGAGTCTGAACCAGGCACAGGTGTTGACGTTTAACTGGGTCTATCAGATGTCTTATTTCAACAAGAGTCCGTTCGCGGCAGCGCGATACCTGCTGGGTGGCTGGCAACTCGGCGGTATCGCCAGCTTCATGACCGGGCCTCCCATTGATTTTGTGTGTAGTCTGAATGGCCTTTCAACGGGGATCGGCGGTCCGGTGGTGTGCGATCCACTGGGAAAGTTAGCCGTCAAGAAAGGAAAGGTGGATGATCCGAACTTTGGCCCCACGCCTTCGTGGTTCGATCCCAACGTGATTGGGCAGGTCACACCGGATCAACTGGCCGCGAACAATCAGCCGGGAATGTTCGGGTCGTTGCGGCGGAATCCTCTCCGTGGACCGGGCCGCAACAACTGGGATATCGCCCTGATGCGGAATTTCAAGTTCGACGCGGAACGCTACAACCTGCAATTCCGGCTGGAGACGTTCAATACATTCAATCATCCGCAATGGAACGGGGTTAACACCTTCTGCGCCAATCAGGACGCGAATGGCGGCTCGTGCGCGGGCAGCGGCTTCGGAGAAGTGACCTCCGCATATCAGTCCAGGATCATTCAGTTAGGCCTGAAGTTTGCCTTCTAAGGGATGTGGCAGGCGGCGCGAAGCAGGCCAGAAATTGGCTTGGCTGACCGTCGCTCGGGGCATATAATCCCACTCCACGGACCGGTGGCTATGCGAGCAGAACCCGACCGAACGTGGGAGCGCGCCGATTCTTTTGTCGATCGGCAGATCAGTCGTGACCGCCTTCACGTGTGGCCCTTCGGCACTTCCTACCCGATTGATGTGCGGTTTCTGATCCTAGATCGGCGGCACGATGTGCCGGTACATCGTCCCGATCATCTCGAAGTGGTCATCTTCGAATCCGGCAAGTTGGGTTTACGAGGTTGAAAACGACTGCTGCGAAGTCGGCAAGAACGACATCATTGTCGTCGGAGACCGCATCCGTCACCGCTGCCTTCCGCTGTCCGCTTCGCAAAAGGAAGCCAGGACGGTGGTGCTTTCGTTCCTGCCTCACACCGTTCACCAAGGCGCTCCGCTCGGAGACGATTTTCAATACTTAATGCCGTTCAGCACCTACGGAGCCGTCGTGCCCAATGTGATTCGGGCACGCGCCGGTCTTTCCCGCGAGATCTTAGATCTCGTGGACCGCGTCCGCCGTGAGTTGCCCGGTGACACTGAGCACTCTCGCTTGGCTATCCGTACCTACCTGAAGATGATTCTGCTGGTTCTGGTCGGGCATTGCTCAGAATACGGCGAGGCGCGCGCAGCGTTCAGCAAACAGCGTGAAGCCAGGGAGCGCCTCGCGCCAGTTTTCGAGCATCTGCAGCAGCACTACGACGAACCTGTCCGGATCACCCATGCGGCGCGCCTTTGCGCTGTCAGTTCGTGTTGCTTTATGAATCTGTTTAAGGAAGTGACCGGCCAGTCGTTCGTCGCCTACCTGAACGGCTTTCGCGTCGCCAAGGCGCAGGGATTTCTCTCCACCACCGACAAGCCGATTTCAGAAATCAGCCTGGAATCCGGATTCTGCACGCAAAGTTATTTCGGCATGGTGTTCCGGCGCGTGACTGGGATGACGCCGCTTGCCTACCGGCTACAGAGCACGGGAGCAGATGCGGCGACGATCAGACCGCAGTAAGTCCGCCGTCCACGGTAAAGATCCCTCCGACGCAGTAGTCAGAATCTTCCGAAGCTAAGAACACAGCGATTCCAGCCAGATCCTCTGGCGTACCCAGCCGGCGTGCGGGAGCGATTTCGGCATAGCGCGCGCGTGCCACAGGATCGGCAAGCTCCACCGCATTCATGGGAGTGTCGATCGTGCCGGGTATGATCGCGTTCACGCGGATGTGCTCGGGAGCATAGTCGGCCGCCATGGCGCGCATGAGTCCGATAACACCACCCTTGCTCGTGCTGTACGCGGTGAGACGCGTGAAGCCGAACAAGCCCGTCGGAGAGGCGCCGTGAATGACAGATCCGGAATGCTGCGGCAGCATCGCCGGAATCACATATTTGGAGGTCAGCCAGTAGCCGCGCAGATTCACTGCCATCGTCCGGTCCCAGGTCTCATTCGTCAACTCGTGGGCGGGCGCTTCTTCTCTGAATAGGAGCACTGCGGCGTTGTTGCACAGAACGTCGATTCGACCGTAGCGTTCGCGCGTCTTGTCGACCATCGCTTTGACTTGGGCTTCGCTGGACACGTCGGTTGCGACAAAGAGTGCTTCCCCTCCGGCTGTCCGAATCGCCTGTGCCGTGGATTCACCTGAAGTGGGATCCACTTCCGCAATCACAATCGCGGCGCCTTCGCGTGCGAATCGCTCGGCGATGCCCCGACCGATGCCGGCACCCGCTCCCGTGACGATCGCGACTTTTCCCTGGAGTCTCATGGTTCTCTGTTCTGCGTCATCCTGAGTGTCAGTTGCCATGTTCAATGGTAAAAACTTGTTCGACTTGGCCATCGCGAATCCCAAACATACGCGAGTGAAGTTGGATAGTTCCATCGTGGTAGTGGACGGAGATTTCGATCTTGTCGCCGACTCCGACCGTCACCCCGGACTCGACGATCTCAATTGGAGCATGCTCAGCATGCAACGCCTTGAGCCGCAGTCCTGCGATGCCTTTGACCGCGGGCAACCCGCGCTCACCGCTGATCGCCTTGACGCCAGCGTCCACTACGATTCGCTCGCCAGCAGTCTTGCTGATCACCGTCGCCAGCACGCTGAGGGACTGCCGAAAGTCCGGCGCAAACGGGGCGTACCAGCTATCCATTAGAAGATAAGAGCCGGCCTGATTCTCCGTAACGCCTGGGTAGCTAGCGCTGATGGCGTAGTCGCCAGTTCCTCCGCAGCTCACGATTTCTACGGGGATGCCTTCTGCCTCGATCAACTGCTTCGTGCAAAGGAGGGATTGCATCGCCTGAGTCACAGCGTGGTGCTTGTCTGGACCAGGCGGCAACGGTTGCAGATGCCCCTCATAACCCATGACGCCCCGGAACTTGAGGCCTTGCTCGACCGCAACCTTGGCGAGCGCGACGGCGGCTTCTCCCGGTGGAGCGCCGCATCTCTTCAGACCAAGATCAATGTCGACGACCACGTTTACGTTCGTCCGGCGGTCGCGCGCCAACCGGCCGATTTCCTTGACGACCGCGGCATTGTCTACAGCGACGATCACGGAAGCCTCGCCGGAGAGTTCCACAAAGCGCCGCAGCGGTGTCTCGCCCGCAAGTTCGTTCGCAATGAGAACGTCGCGGATCCCCGCTTGAACAAGCGCCTGGGCCTGCCACAACCGTGCGCAGGTGACGCCGGCCGCACCATGCTCGATCTGGCGCCGGGCAAGTTCCAGGACACGGTGGTTCTTGAAGTGCGGTCGCAGTTTGGCGGAACGTCCACGGAAAAAGCGGGCCATGGTCTGCAGGTTCTGCTCCATGGCATCGAGATCGACCAGCAGCGCGGGCGTTTCCAGGTCCGCGCAGTTCCGAACGGCGACTCCTTGCACTGGGTGAGAATTCATCGCAAGCCGTCCGGACGCGTTGGGCACGCCACACTAATCCCCAATGGCAGCGGGCACCGCCACTGACGATGTTTTCCGTTGCTGGTTAACTTCCCGCTGAATGAAGGCAACGACCTTTTCCGAGATGTCGAGCATGCTCTCGAAGTCTTCCACCGGCGTGGTGAGCGGGGGCTTGAACTTGTAGACATTCGAACCGAAGCCGCCGAACTGTGTAATGAGGCCGTTGTCGAGGGCGAACTCCCAAGCTTTGCGGCAGGCCTCTGTGGCGGGAACTTTCGTCGCTTGGTTCTCCACGAAATCGACGCCCACAAACAGGCCAGGGCCGCGCACGTCGCCGATGACGTCGTAGCGCCGCGCCAGACTGGTCATTCTCTCGGTAAACTGCGCGCCCAGTATCCGGGCCCGTTCGGAGAGTTTTTCTTTTTCCGCGATATCTAACACAGCCAGTGCCGCCGCGGCCGCCAGTGGCTGATTCATGAACGTCAGCATGTGCCACGGTTCGGATTCCAGACCCGCGGGAATCAAATCCTTGCGAGTAATGAAAGCCCCGATCGGGAAGCCTCCACCGAGCGCCTTGCCCACCACGAGGATGTCAGCCTGCACATCAAAAAGATCGCAGGCCCAAGTCGTACCGCAGCGGCACAGGCCAGTCTGAACCTCATCGACAATCAGCAGCACGCCGCGTTTGCGGCACACCTGCTGCACGCCCGCATAGTAGTCGCTCTCGAACACGCTGTGGCCATTGGGGCCCTGGACGACTTCCATGATCAGAGCAGCCACCTGGCAGGAACTGGCGGTGTCGAGGTCCGCTTCCAAAGCGTGAACTGCCGCGGCACAGCTATCCGGGCTCTCACCTAGCAAAGGCCGGTATGCATCGCCGGATGGGACTTGACGAAAGTTGGGCCAGCGCATGGCGCCGGGCATCCACTTGCGCAACGCTGGCATTCCACCCAACCCCATGGTCGCGAGCGATTGACCGTGATAGGCGCCCGATAGCGAGAGCACCTCCGCGCGTCCGGTAACGCGAATCGCGAACTTTACCGCTGCTTCGACGGCTTCCCCTCCGCCCGTACACAGGAAGGTCTTCGTCATTCCCTTCGGAGCCAACGTCGCCATCCTAGCGCAAAATTCAATGAGGGGAGGGCTGTCGTGCAACAGATTCACCGAGGGCAGCTTTGCCATCTGCTGCGCCACGGCTGCCCCTACAGCGGGGTGGGCATGTCCTACCATCGCCGGACCCGCCGATCCGGACATCGTATCCAGATACATCTTGCCGTGGATGTCCCACATCCGTGATCCTTGCGCGCGCTCAAAAATCAGCGATTTCGGCCGCCTGAGCGCGTGCAGCACGTACTGCCTCGACAGGGCTTCATAATCCATCCGTCCGCGTCCTCGCCGGCTCCGTCGAACGTCACCGGTGCCGTATTTCTAATAGGGACCACTTGTTTTATCTATCAGGAATCCATAAATCTATGTCACAAGAAATCTGCCGCAGACTCGCAAAGTGCCCTCCTTTGCAGGCCCGTCGCGCCTTCTTGCATGTGCTGATGCTATTCTGACAAAAAGCCATTAGAAACTTATATATCTCTGGAAGAGTAGCTGTTTCCATTACGCTTGAAATCCCTATGGGCAGGCGCTTTCCCGTCTTACTGGCATTGCTGGTGTGCGCCACTTTGGCGCTCGGGGCCGAGCACTATCCGCTCCGCGTCGGTCCAGATCATCGTCACCTCGTCGATCAAACAGGTGCGCCATTCTTGGTGCAGGGCGACGCCGCTTGGTCTCTCATCTCCGGTCTGACGAAAGAAGAGGCGGAGAAGTATCTGGAAGCGCGACGCCGCCAGGGATTTAATTCCGTCATCGTCAATCTCATCGAACACAAGTTTCGCGGTCCCGTGAATCGTTACGGCGAGGGGCCATTCACCACTACGGGTGATTTCTCCACACCCAATGAGAAGTATTTTCAGCACGCCGATTGGGTGATCCGCAAGGCGCAGGACAAAGGCATTCAGGTCTTCCTCGCCCCGATCTACCTCGGTTACATAGGCACCGACGAAGGATGGATCGAGGAACTTCAGGCCAACGGCCCAGAGAAGGCCCGCAACTGGGGACGATATGTCGGCAAGCGCTACCGCGGCTTCGACAACATCCTCTGGATCATCGGTGGCGATCGCAATCCAGACAAAACTCGGGAGGCCGTCGATGCTGTCGCACAGGGCATCAAAGAAACGGACGACCGTCATTTATTGACCGCGCACTGTCATCCAGACAATTCCGCGATCGATCAATACCGCAGCGAAGGCTGGCTCGATTTGAACGATACCTACACTTACGGGATCGTGCATCAGAAACTCCTCGGCGACTACGGTCGGCAGCCGGCCATGCCTTACGTGCTGATCGAAACCAGCTATGAAGGAGAGCACCACGCTTCCGCGGTGCAGATTCGCCGCCAGGCGTATTGGGCCATTCTGTGCGGTGCGACAGGACAGTTTATGGGAAATCGTCCCATGTGGCTTTTCGATCCCGGCTGGGAGGCTGCTCTTGATTCTGTGGGCGCGCTCGACATGCAGAGGCTCTATTCCCTGTTCATGTCTCGCCAATGGAGCGAGTTGGTTCCCGATCTGAAGCACGAAGTAGTCGTCGACGGACTCGGTGAGTTCAACGGTATGGATTTGCTGACCGCAGCTCGAACGGCGGACGGCGGAACGGTCATGGCCTACCTCCCAACTTCACGTCCTATTACGGTCGAGATGAGCAAAGTCTCCGGAAAGGAAGCTGTGGCGTGGTGGTTTAATCCGCGCACGGGGGATTCGAGCAAGGCTGGCAAATTTCCGACAACTGGTAAGAAGCAATTCAACCCTCCGTCGGAGGGTGATTGGGTTCTCGTGCTCGACGATGCGGCCCGCAATCTGTCTGCTCCGGGCGCAGCCCGAAAAAACCGATGACCAACATTTTCACTACGGGTTTGAGCGCTCCCGAAGGTCCGGTCGCGCTTCCCGACGGCAGCTGGCTGATCGTGGAAGGTGGCGCTGAACGTGGATGTGTCACCCATATCAGTGCGGATGGTCAGGCCAAACGAGTCATCAAGAAGACCGGGCGTCCCAATGGCCTCGCCGTGGACGCGAACGGTGTCATCTGGGTCGCGGAGTCGAAGCAACCGTCGTTAGTCCGGCTGACGATGGAGGGCAAGGCAGAAGTCGTCGCCACAAATTGCGACGGGGAATCCTTTCTGTTCCCGAATGATCTTTGCTTCGGGCCTGACGGCGCCCTCTACCTGACGGATTCGGGAGTCTTCATCGACCAGTTCGCGCCGAACAATCAGATTCGTCCCGACTACATGCGGGTGAAATACGACGGCCGCGTGTATCGCGTTGACGTGATAACCGGCGAGGTGAAGAAGCTCGATAGCGAAATCAAGTTCACTAACGGAATTGCTTTCGGGCCGGACCGGCTCCTGTACGTCAACGAGACGCTGACTGGCAATATCTACTCGTACGGATGGCGGGAAGGAGAGATCGGTGGTCCGCGCAAGTATTTTGGAAATGTCATCCGGCCGGATGCTCCACCGGGCTGGAAGGGCCCGGACGGCATGGCCTTCTCGACCGACGGCCTGCTCTATGTAGCCGTGTTCGGTCAGAAGGACGTGACGGTGCTCGGCCGGCGCGGAGAAGTGGTGCAACGCATTTCAACCGCGGGGAAGCTTCCCACCAATGTTGCATTTGCGTTGTCCGGCCAGAAGCGCCTGCACATCACCGAGTACGAGTTCGGACAGATGGAGAGCATTGAAGTGGCACAGGATGGTCTGCCGTTGTGGGACGGCGTACCGAACGAAGAAATGAAACGTCGCGCGTGAAGAAACTGATCAATCGTCCGGAGGATGTTGTCTCTGAGCTGCTGGAAGGCTTCGTCCTGGCGCATCCCGACCGAGTCTGCCTGACCGGCAGTAATCTGGTGGCGCGAACGCATCCCAAGCCGCGCGGGAAAGTAGGGATCGTTACCCTGGGCGGTAGCGGTCACGAACCCGGACTCAGCGGATTTGTCGGCGAAGGTATGCTCGACATCAGCGTTCCCGGAGAAATCTTCGCCGCTCCTGGAGCGCCTCGGTGCCTGGAGGCACTCCGTCTGGCGGATCGTGGCGCCGGCGTCCTCTTCGTTGTGCTCAACCACTCCGGCGATGTTCTCTCAGCCAACATGACGATGGGTCTGGCGCAGCGGGAAGGTCTCAACGTCAAGAAGATCGTTACCCACGAAGATATCGCGGGTGGACCGAACC
>JADGNQ010000309.1 GCA_017883385.1 Candidatus Sulfotelmatobacter sp. | reverse complement strand
ATATCGCAGCGAGCCGCAAGAACTGAAACTGCCCAGCGCTCCCGCACTCCCGGTCGTCTACCTGACCGCCAGCGATCGTCCGCAGCCTCGCTTCGACGTCGACATGGGCGCAGGCATGACCACTGCCGTCGGACGTCTTCGCCCCTGCGGCGTGCTCGACTGGAAGTTCACCGTGCTCTCGCACAACACCATCCGCGGAGCCGCCGGAGCCGCCGTGCTCAACGCCGAATTGCTGAAAGCCAAGGGATACCTGGGATGAAGCCGCACGCGCTCACTCCCACCTCCAGGAAGCCACGCCGATGATCGTGATGAAGTACGGCGGCACTTCGGTCGAAGACGCGAAGGCCATCGACCGCGTCGCGTCGATCGTGCAGGGACGCCTCGCGCAGAAGCCCGTCGTCGTGGTCAGCGCCATGGCCAAGGTTACCGACACGCTGTTGACCATGGCCAAGGCCGCCGGCGCCGGAGAGCGCAAGACCGCCCTCAAACTCTGCCGCTCGCTCCAGGAGCGCCACTACAACACTGCGAGCGAACTGCTGGGAACAGCGCTGTTCACCGAGTTCCATTCAGAACTGGGCGCGGACTTCGAATCGCTCGATGAACTGCTGCGGGGCATTTCGGCGGTCGGAGAAATTACACCCCGCACCACCGACCACGTCGCCGCCTTCGGCGAAATGCTCTCCAGCAGAATCGTTGCTGCCGCCTTCGCCGCACGAGGACTGAACGGCGTTCACGTCGATTCCCGCGACGTGCTGGTCACCGACAGCAACTACATGCAAGCCGTCCCGCAGTTCGAGGAAACCAACGCCCGCCTCCAGGAAAGAGTGAAGCCTCTACTCGACGCCGGACAAGTTCCCGTCATGGGCGGCTTCATCGGCGCAAATCGCGCCGGCATCACGACCACCATCGGACGCGGCGGCTCCGACTTCTCCGCCGCCATCTTCGGCGCCGGCCTGGGCGCGGACCGCATCGAGATCTGGACCGACGTTGACGGCATTCTCACCACCGATCCCAGAATCTGCCCCGAAGCACGGCGCATCAAAGTCATCAGTTTCGACGAGGCCGCCGAACTCGCGTATTTCGGCGCGAAAGTCCTGCACCCGGCCACGGTGCTGCCGGCCATCCAGAAAAACATTCCCGTCTACGTCTTGAACTCGCGGAATCCTTCCTGCGAAGGCACGCGCATCACCTCGCGCGCCCCCCAGGGCAAGAACATTTTCAAAGCCATCGCCGCCAAGAAGCGCATCACCATCGTCGACGTGGCCGCCCCCCGCATGCTGCTGGCACACGGATTCCTGCGCTCGATCTTCGAAGCCTTCGATCGCCACAAGGTCTCCGTCGATGTGGTCTCAACTTCCGAGGTGAGCGTCTCTCTGACGGTCGACTCGAATCAGGCAATTCCCGCGCTGGCCGCCGATCTCGCCAAACTCGCCGACGTAAAATACGAAGGCCGCAAGGCAATCGTCTGCCTCGTGGGCGAGAACCTCCGCGACACACCCGGAATCGCGGCCTTGGTGTTCCGCGAGCTCGCCGATAAGAAGATTCGCATGATCTCGCAAGGTGCCTCGGAAATTAACCTCACGTTCGTAATTGAAGAAGACGAAGTCCCCGAGGTCATCCAGCGTCTGCACAAGACATTCTTCTCAGAACTGGATCCCGAAGTCTTCGCATAAGTCGTCCAGCAGAACTGGAAGTTAGAAATGTCATGCTGAGCGGAGAACGAGCAGCGCGAATGCGATGCTCGTTCGGAGTCGAAGCATCCCTATGATCGCCAAGTACCCGCCTTAAGGTTCCCTGTGTCCTCCGTGTCCTCTGTGGTTAAATCTTTCTGGTAGCCGATATGAACCTCCTACTCCTAGGCCGTGGCAAAACCGGATCGCTCGTAGCGGAAGTCGCCGCCGAGCGCAAGCATCACATCCGCATCGCCGGCGCAAAAGAAAATCCAGCCTGCGCCGCACTCACGAAAGAAGAACTCCGCAACATCGACGCCGTCATCGACTTCACCACGCCCCACACCGTCGTCCCCCATATCGAAGCCTGCGTGAGCGCCGGCAAGAACATCGTCGTTGGCACCACGGGCTGGTACAAAGAACTGGACCACGTCCGCGCTCTGGTCGAGCAGCACCGTACCGGATTTGTCTACGCTGCGAACTTCTCCGTAGGCGTGAATCTCTTCTTCGACGTAGCCCGCGCCGCCGCCGCCGCCCTGCGCCACGACTACTCCGGCCAAATCTTCGAGCGTCATCACGTCCATAAGAAAGACGCCCCCTCCGGCACCGCCATCGCCCTCCAGCACGTAATCCGCGAGTCCAGTGGCAAGAAGGAAGACCTCGAGATCACATCCTTCCGCGAGGGTGATGTCGTCGGCCTGCACGAAGTCGTTCTCGAATCCCACGCAGACCGCATCTATCTCTGCCACGACGCCAAATCCCGCCGAGGCTTCGCCGAAGGCGCCGTCCGCGCCGCAGAATGGCTGGCAGGCAAGAAGGGCTTCTACGATTTCAAAGACATCTGGCGCGATCTGTAGGAGTACTTATGTGGGGACAGCCGCCCTCGGCTGTCCGTCGAGCGAAGCTCGACTGGTTGTGAACTTCCTCCGCGAGTTTTCCCCCGACCTCTACTCGCGCTATCCTATTCCTATGCAACTCCGTGGCTGTGGCACCGCCCTCGTAACTCCCTTCCATCAGGATGGCTCCATCGACGACACTGCCCTGCGCAACCTGGTCGCATGGCAGGTCGAGTCCGGCATTGATTTTCTGATTCCCTGCGGCACGACCGGCGAGACGCCCACTCTCACCCACGACGAATGGCTGCACGTCATCGACACGACCATCGAAGTCGTTGCCGGACGTGTGCCGATCGTGGCGGGTGCGACCTCCAATTCGACCCACGATGCGGTCGAAAAAGCGAAAGAGATCGCCGCGCATTCCGGAGTCGATGCCATCCTCACAGCCTCGCCGTACTACAACAAGCCCACACAGGAAGGCCAGTACCGGCATTTCAAGGCCATTGCCGAGGCCGTCGGCGACAAGCCCATCATTCTCTACAACGTCCCCAGCCGCACCGGAACAAACCTCGAACCCGGCACGCTCGCGCGCCTCGCCGAGATTCCCAACATCGTGGGCGTGAAGGAAGCCAGCGGCAACATGACCCAAATTGCGGAGGCGATCAGCCTCGTGCCGGAGACGTTTCTCGTTTTCTCTGGAGACGACGCAGTCACGCTCCCCGTCATCGCGCTGGGCGGCGTCGGCATCATCTCTGTGGCCGGCAACGAAATTCCTCACGAGATGGCATCGCTCACCCGCGCCGCCCTCAACAACGACTGGACCACCGCCCGCGCCCTCAATCGCAAATACCTGCCGCTGATGCAGGCCAACTTCATCGAGTCGAGCCCGCTACCGGTGAAAGCGGTTCTCGCGATGATGGGCAAAATCGAAGAAGTCTACCGCCTGCCCCTGCTGCCCATGCGTCGCGACACCCGTTCGCGGCTGCAAAAAATCGCCACCGAAGTCGGACTGATCAGCAAGCCCGCCGGCCCCGCCGCCGAAGCGCATGACTTTTACATCTACGAGAACTGGGCCGCGGGGCCGCACAAGATCGTCCTGCACCGCGGATCCTGCGGCCAGTGCAGCCACGGCAAAGGACGCCCTTCCGGCCACGACGTCAATCACGCCCGCTGGCACGGCCCGTATGCCACCCTGGCCGAGGCCCGCGACACCGCCCACACCATGACCGGCGTCCTGATCCGCAGCGAATGCAAGTGCGTGTAGGAAAGCGAGTGCAGATTTATGATTTCAGCTTGCAGATTTTCTTGATGGTTGTTTGAATTCATCCGGCCCCACCCACCTGTCATGCTGAGCGGAGCGATGAGGAGAGCGCAGCGATCCTCATCGCGCAGTCGAAGCATCCCTACCGCTACTAGACTTCATCCAAGTCCGCCCCAGACCTTCGTGCCCTTCGTGGTTCCAGCTCTGCCTTTTGACAAATCGCCAATCAGCAATCAACAATCAACCATTCATGTCCTCCCTAAAATCCTCCATCGAGCGCCTGGCGTCGCAAGGCGAAGTCGAACACGACCCCGAAGCGCGCAGGGTTTTCCTGGAATTCCGCGACCAGCTCACACAAGGCAAGATCCGCGCGGCCGAAAAAATTGCCAACAACTGGCAAGTCAACCCCTGGGTCAAGCAAGGCATCCTGCTCGGATTCCGTCTCGGCGAACTCGCCGACATGACCGCTGGCCTCTCCTTCGTCGACAAAGACACTTTCCCCGCTCGCCAGTTCACCGTCGGCGATCGCGTCCGCGTAGTCCCCGGTGGTTCGTCCGTGCGCACTGGAGCCTACGTCGCCCCCTCAGTCATCTGCATGCCGCCCATGTTCATCAACGTCGGAGCCTACGTCGACGAAGGCACCATGGTCGACTCGCACGCCCTGGTCGGCTCCTGCGCGCA
>JADGNQ010000308.1 GCA_017883385.1 Candidatus Sulfotelmatobacter sp. | reverse complement strand
GGTGGGGGCGAATACAACGTCGCCCGCGGTCTCAGGCGCTGCTTTGGACTCGATACAGCAATCGTGACCGCTTTGGCGGACAATCCCGTCGGACGTCTGGTGGAAGACTTCATGCTGCAAGGGGGCGTAAGCCAGAAGTACGTGCGCTGGGCGCCTTACGACGGAGTCGGACGCACCGTGCGCAACGGACTGAATTTCACCGAGCGTGGATTTGGAGTGCGCCCTGCCCTCGGATGTTCGGATCGCGGGCACACAGCTGCCTCACAGCTGAAGCCGGGCGACATCGCCTGGGATCAGATTTTCTCCCAGGACGGCGCTCGCTGGTTTCACACGGGCGGCATCTTCTGCGCGCTCTCGGAGACCACGCCGCTCGTGGCCCAGGAAGCCATGGAAGCGGCCAAGCGAGCCGGTACGGTTGTCTCCTACGACCTGAATTATCGCGCGTCGCTTTGGAAGTCGATTGGCGGAAAAGCGAAAGCGCAAGAGGTGAATCGCCGGCTTGCGCCACTCGTCGACGTGATGCTCGGCAATGAAGAGGACTTCACTGCGGCACTCGGCTTTCCAGTTTCCGGCCTTGATGAACACCACTCCAGGCTCGACGCAACTGGGTTCAAGCAAATGATCGAAACAGTCGTAAAAGAATATCCCGCGCTTGCCGTGATTGCGACGACCCTTCGCCATGCGAAGACGGCCACACTCAACGATTGGGGGGCCTTGTGTTATTGCGATGGCATATTTCATCAGGCGCCGGTGCGCGAGAATCTGGAAGTCTACGACCGCGTCGGGGGAGGCGATTCGTTCGCTTCGGGGCTGATTTATGGATTTCTTTCGGGCAGGGAACCGCAGTGGTGCGTGGAATGCGGCGCCGCGCACGGCGCGCTGGCAATGACCACACCCGGCGACACGACCATGGCGACACTGGCGGAGGTTTTACAGGCGATGACATCGCGAACCGCCCGGATCGAACGATAGGACCACGCGCGAGCAACTCGTATGTCCGCAAACGATATGAATATTGACGATGTGATTCGCAGGATTGGGGAGATTGGAATCGTGCCTGTGGTCCGGGCGGCGACGGTGGATGAGGCCAACCGCGCGGTGGAAGCCATTTGCGCTGGCGGCATTCCGGTTGTCGAAATAACCATGACCGTTCCCAACGCAGTTTCGGTCATTCGAGAGGTCGCGCAGCAGTATGCTGGCAAGGTCCTCATTGGAGCCGGTACGGTCACCACCGCCGAACAGGCTGAACTTTGCATTCGTGCCGGAGCCGAGTTCCTCGTAAGCCCGGGCCTGGCGGTTTCGGTGCTGTCCGTCGCGCAGGCGTGCGCAAAATTGGCGATCCCGGGTGCGCTGACCCCGACCGAGTTGATGAATGCTCAGGAGAAAGGCGCGCGGCTGATCAAGATTTTTCCTTGTGGGAACGTGGGCGGCGCCAAGTACTTGCGGTCGCTCCGGGCTCCGTTCCCGAATGCCGCATTGATCCCAACGGGAGGCGTGAACGCGTCGAATGCCGCCGAGTTCATTGCTGCCGGAGCTTTTGCGCTCGGCATTGGTGCGGACCTCGTCGACCCGGCAGCCTTGCGCGAGGGGAATCTGGAAAAGATCACCTCGGCTGCCCGGGAATTGGTACAGGTCGTCTCTTCCGCGCGTGCGGCGCTTCGCGAGAAGAAGGCACGCTAATGCATTGCGGAGGGACCGCTCAGGGCATCGTCGCAGCCAGCTCACCGCGTAAGTCGTTGAGTCTTCGTGCAAGTTATTGACCCTTCGTGTAAGTGATTGAGAATTCGTAGAACGCAGCAGGAAGCTCCAGGACGCGCGATTTTGCGCCGGGCGATGCTTTCCTCATCCTCAACAACGATCGTCGCTGCCAAGGCCGTTTCCGGCTCAGGAAAGGGCATTCCTGACGAGATCGCGCAGGGTTGTTGGCGGGGACTGGATATCCATTCTTGGATACGTACAGCCAAGCACTACGATAATGTACGCACATAATTGTACAATAATCCGTGGGATTCATGCATCTTCGGGTGGAACTTTCGATAGATCACTGATTTACCCCACTCGCGAGCACGCCGCCATCCACCGGCAGCACGACGCCAGTGACGAAACTGGCGGCGTCTGAGGCCAGAAAGACTGCCGCACCCACCAGCTCTTCGAGCTCCCCAAAGCGATTCATGGGAGTGCGCATCAGGACTTCGTTACCACGGCCCGTCCCCACCAGCAGCTTTTCGCTGAGCGGAGTGCGGAAATATCCGGGCGCGATGGCATTCACGCAGATTCCATGGCGGGCCCACTCGATTGCCAGGGACTTGGTCAGCGACGCTAGCCCAGACTTACTGGCTGAATACGCTGCCACTTCAAACAGCGCCACGAAGGACCCCATGGACGCGATGTTGATGATGCGACCGTAGCGGCGCTCGATCATGTGACGTCCGAAGACCTGGCAAGCCGCAGCGTGCCGGTCAGATTGGTATCCATGATCCGGTTCCAGTCGGCTTCCGAGCAATCCAACGTAGGAGCGCGCTTCGTGATGCCGGCGGCGTTGACCATGATGTCGACTTGTCCGAAGGCGTCGAGACATGCTTGCAACAACTTGTCCAAAGATGCACGGTCAGCAACGTCACAAGTCACCCGCAGAGATCGCCGGCCGAGAGATTCAATCTCGTCGGCCGTGGCCTTAACGAGTTCGATGCGCCGCGCACTGGCAACCACATCAGCGCCAGCCCGCGCCAGACCAAGCGCAATCGTCTTGCCGATTCCCGAACTACCTCCGATAACGACCGCCACCTTACCGTCGAGATCCAGCGGCTTGTAGCCCATATCTCCTCGATTGTTCTGCAAAAATGCAGGCAAGTCTCCGACGGACCGCTACCAGTTGAACATCGTTCCGTCGAGTTTCCGGTTCACCGGCAGGTAGGCCCGTTCGTAGGGAAATTTCTCCGCCAGTTTCTCGTCGTAGTCGACGCCCAACCCTGGCGCATCGCCGGGATGAAGGTAGCCGCTCTTGAACGAGTACGAATGCGGGAAGACTTCGTCGGTCTCTCGAGTGTGGCGCATGTATTCCTGGATCCCGAAATTGTTCACCGAGATATCGAAGTGCAGCGCCGCTGCCATCGCGACCGGGGACAAGTCGGTCGCTCCGTGGCTACCTGTCCGAACGTGATAAATCTCAGCCAGGGCGGCAATCTTCTTGAGGTGCGTCAAGCCTCCGCTGTGCACCACCGTCATGCGGAGGTAGTCGATCAGTTGTTCCTGGATGAGAATGTGAGTGTCCCATATCGCGTTAAAGACCTCGCCGACCGCAAGCGGCGTGGTCGTGTGCTGGCGAACGATGCGGAAGCCCTCCTGCAGCTCTGCCGTTACTGCATCTTCCAGCCAGAACAGGTGATACGGTTCCAGACTCTTTCCCAGCCGCGCCGCCTCAATCGGAGTCAGCCGGTGGTGAACATCGTGGAGCAGGTGAAGCTCGTCGCCAAATTTCAGGCGCAGCGCTTCGAACAGCTTGGGGACGTGCAGAAGATATTTTTCGGTGGACCAGGCGTTTTCCGGGGGCAATCCTTTCTCGGCCGGCTCGTAGTACAACTTGTCGCCGGCAACGCCGTAGGTGGAGGGCAGTCCCGGTATCCCGGTTTGCGCGCGAACGGCGAGATAACCCATCGCTTTGTACTTCGCGACTTCATCCGCGGTCTCTTCGAGGTCGCGGCCATTCGCGTGCCCGTACACGAGTACGCCCGTCCGGCTTTCCCCGCCCAACAGATTGTAGACGGGCGTCTTCAGCGCCTTGCCCTTGATGTCCCATAGGGCCATATCGACTGCGGCGATCGCCGTCATGGTTACGGGACCGCGACGCCAGTAGGCGCCGCGATACAGGTACTGCCACACATCTTCCGTCTGGAATGGATCACGTCCGATGAGGCAGGGAATCAGGTGGTCGGTCAGATAAGACGCAACCGGCAGCTCGCGTCCATTCAGCGTCGCATCACCGAGCCCGTAAATGCCCTCGTCGGTCGAAATCTTCAATGTGACGAAGTTTCGTCCCGGGCAACTGACGAATACCTTGGCATCCGTGATCTTCACGCAAGTCTCCTCACATGGACTCCACCGAGTGTAACCAAAACATCAGATCCGGCGCACCAATCCCATTCGGGGCTGCGATGTTGCGCATGCAACGCCAGAATCACTTCCTGTCAAGGAACCAGGATTGGGATGGAGGGCTTCAGACTGCTACGAACTTACCGTGACCTGCGATTTCTCGATCAGCGCGCTCTGCAGGGCCGGGCTCAGCAGCGAAGCCGAGTTCGTGTCGAGATAGACAGTCGCGTTAGGATGCCTGCGCAGAATCGACGCCGGCGCCATGGGGCTGACCGGTCCCTCGAAGCACGCCTGCACTGCCTGCGCCTTGCGCTTGTCGGGGACAACCGCGAGGATCTCTCTGGCCTTGAGAATCTGGCG
>JADGNQ010000137.1 GCA_017883385.1 Candidatus Sulfotelmatobacter sp. | reverse complement strand
AGCACGTTGGGGCTGAAAGCATGTGTCCAGTTCATCTGCCCTTCGTCTTGGGGCTGACCGCTGTTCGCGTTGAAAAGCGGGCTGACCGCATCTGTGTAGGTGGCCTGTAAACCGCGATCCATACGGAACCGGAAGTTCAGTTTGTCGTTGTTCGAGACGTTCCAATCCAGCCTGGTGGCAATAATGTACTCGTGACTCAATGCCCCCGCATTGGAGTGAAACTGCTGAGCGCAGGGTAGGCCGCCGCCTTGGTTAGTTCCGCCGTAAGCGCTGTTGGGCGTGCCATTGCCGCCGAATGCCGCAAGCTCCGGCCCAAGGAGGGGACCGCCGAACGCCTCAATGTTCAAATCACCGCAACCCAAGTTTCCAGTCGAATCAAAACTATCGTCTACCGGCACCGCCCGGTTGAGCCCAGGGGCATTCAAAAACTGGGTAAACATGTTGGTGTAGAACGGTACCGAGGCTGGGAAACCATTCGCTGGCAAACTGTCTTCGACCGCGGTCGCAAAGGCTGCCGTCGGCACCGTCGTTTGCTGCGCCGTTCCCAAGATATAGCGCAGCCCTTCGGTGTCGAAGAAGAAGAACAGCTTGTCTTTCTTGATCGGCCCGCCAATGGACGCCGCCCACTGGTTGTTGTTCTCCTGCGGAAGAGGAGTAGCTGTCTCATTGTTGAACCAGTCGTTGGCGTTCATGCCGCCGCTATTGAAGTAGTACATCAGGTTGCCGTGCCAGGCGTTGGTACCGGACTTGGTGGCGTAATCCACCTGGGCGCCGGCCATACGGCCATACTGGCCGGTATATCCGTTGCTGACAACCGACGTCTCCTGGATCTCGTTCTTGCCGAGCAACAGGTTCGTTGCGCCGGAGTTGTTCAGGTTCAGATAGGGATCGTTTTCGTCGTTGCCGTTTACCGTGAACAGGTTCGACGTAGCCGGCAGGCCGAACGCGGTGAAGTTTCCATATCCGCCGCCGCTGGAGGTATTGATCTGCACTCCAGGCGCGGTATTGGCCACTGCCGTAAGGTCGTTGCCGCCATTCGGCAGCAGATCGACCTGCTTCGCACTAAAAGAGGTCGAGATATTCGCGTCTTCCGTCTGAATAAGCGGAGCCGAGCCGCTCACTTCCACAACTTCAGCACCGGAGCCAACCACGAGTTGAATATTCACCGTGGTCGTCTGCCCGACTGCGACAGGCGCTGACTGTTCTGTGGTGCGGAACCCCTGCTGTTTGATAGTGACCTTGTAGGCTCCAGGATGCAGAAGTGGGAAACTGTATGCACCAACAGAATTCGTGGTCGCGGTGGCCGAGACTCCGGTCTCGGTACTAATCAAAGTGACCGACGCATTTCCGACCACAGCATTCGACGGATCAGTCACGGTACCGGAGATCGCACCGGTCGTGGAGTTCTGAGCCAATAATGCACCGGGCACCAACAGGGCTATCACCGCCAAAATCGCCAATAGCCTGCTTAAGGTTGTAAAACGCATTTCCTGCCTCCTTAAAATTTTTCGTCATTCAGAATCGGATCCAGGCGCCTTGTTTCCTGGGAATGGCGCGGTCCGATGATTGCAAATCTTTGAGACCCCTAAAATTCGTGTGAGAGCTGGGAATCCAAAAGCCATTCACTGCCACATCTCACCCGTCTACCGCGGGTTTGCTATACAAATCGAAACATACCTCTATACACAAGGGAACCAACAACCTGATGCAACTCACAATCCAAAACAACTGACAAATAAACATTTTGTTTTCAATAGCTTAGTATTTGATTGACCAGCTCCAATACTGAAATACGGATAACAGGAGCGCGACTAATATGATATTTGGGAGTGAGGGGTGTTATGGTATGGAACCGAGGAGGTCCAACTGACTAGCGCCGACGCTTCTTGGCGGGGTGGGAAACGACCTCTCCCGGCGCCAGCACCCGGCGCACGATCGGCGTGTTTAGCTTGTATTTGCGCTCGCTGACGGCACCAGCTTCGTCCTGTACGCGGAGGATGAAGACCGGCAGGCTCCCCTCTTTGTCGAAATCCTCTTTCGTGACTCTTACGGGCAGCACTCCGTTAAGGCCGTGTTCGCGGTAGGCGGTTTCGTAGCGGTGCTTGCGCATGTTCCAACTGAAGACTCGGACCTGATCGTAGTCGTACGGCAGACCGTCGTGAGGATCGGTCAGGATGCAAAGGTATTGCGGGACGTTCTTCTGCACGCCCTTGTCGCTGTCCGGCACTTCGTCGAGCACAAAGACTGCGACGAAACGCTGGCCCTCGGCGTACTGTGCAATCTCGAGCGGGACGTCGACGTCAACCATGCGCGCCAGCACCCATCCCACGTGTCCGAGGCTGTCCCGCACCAGCCACCAATCTTCGAGCACGGGGCCAGCCTGAGTCTTCGCTCCGGGCTTGGTCCCGGTCGGACGGTTCGGAACTGCCGCGCCCGGTTGCTTTTCAGCGGTTGCACGCTTCAGAATTGCGACCTTCGCGCCGGATGACAACTGGAACAGATGTTCCGCCTCGCGGCCCGGAGTGATGTGCAGATTTGTGTCGTTGCGCAGGATCCCGGGAGCCTGCGTAGGAGCGTCTTTGTTGTCCTGTGTAAGCTTTTGCAGGCCGTCGAAAGTCTTCTGATCGACCAGGTACCGCTGCTCGATCCAGCCTTCGATTCCGCTGGCAGTGCGCACGCGTGCGAAGCGCTTCTCGTGTTCCAGCACTTCGACGCGCTCTCCGTTTTTCACGTTTCCCACGCGGTTGTAGATGGCCGCGACTTGATCGCGCAGCGATGCCTGCGGCGCCGAGACGTACGCCACCTCAAGCACGCGGTGACGTCCACGACCGCAAGCCGAGAGGAGCAGAATGGCGGCCATCACCCATGCGATGGCCACGCAGCGAACGCGCGATGAAGCAAACAGTCTCACGATTAGGAAGTGCAGAACCCTCCACTATAGCGCTTTGCCGCGGCGGTTTCCCGTCACGAAGGTTTACGCAGGATGCACCTCGGCACTCCGCTTCCCCGTTATTCCCGTTGCTGGCCTTATAGTCATTCAGATGCGGGACCCCCATTCCAGTGGCGGCGACTCAGGTCTCCAAAGGTACCCGCCCGGATTCATCGCGATCGGCATCTTCCTTTTCTTGGGATCGCTGATGGCAGGCCTCGCTGCCACCACATTGCTCTGGCGCGGTACAGCGCTCGATCGCGTCTGGGCGCTTAATCCGGCTGCATACGCACAGCTTGCCCCTCTCGGCAGGATCATTGGGGTGCTCTTTCTGCTCCTCAGTGCGGCTCTTGCTTGTGCTGGAATCGGCTGGTTCCAGCGCCGCCTTTGGGGATGGCGCCTTGCGGTCGCCATCATTGGCACACAAGTGTTGGGGGACGTCGTCCACTTGGTCAGGGGAGATTTTCTTCGCGGCGGGACCGGCGTTATTATTGCCGGGGCGTTATTGTTTTATCTGCTGCGGCCGCGAGTCAGAAGGACGTTTGCGGCCTGATCCTCATCACTGACAGCGTATAACTGACACCGTCCGCGCGATTCGGTTACCATAGAACACGCATTTGGAATGTTGCAGTTAGGTCGCTCAGGCTGCCAAGATGGAGTTTTCTGCGTCTAACATTGTGCGTCGAAGATTGTGGGGATCTCTGGGAAGGAAATATTTAAGATACTGATGAAAAACACATTCGGTAGTCGTTTCGCCCTGCTGCCTCTTCTTCTTTTGCTTTGGCTCGTCCCGTTGTCCGTGTCCGCCTCTGCGCAGGACACGGTGGACTCGGTGTTGCGTCCGCCCAAGGGGTCGCAGGTCGCCATCGTCGTCTTCGAGGACTTGCAGTGTCCCATGTGCCGCCGCACCGCACCTTTGGTCGAACAAGCCTCGAGGACCTATAAGATTCCGGTCGTGCGGCATGACTTCCCGCTGCCCATGCACAACTGGTCTTATCAGGCGGCCGTGATGGCGCGCTATTTCGACACCTATTCCAAGGCTCTGGGCAACGAGTTCCGCGACTACATCTTCGAGAACCAGCTTGAGGTCAATCCGCAGAACCTGCGATCCTTCGGTGAAAAATTCGCTGCCACCCACAAAGTGGATTTGCCTTTCGTGATCGATCAGGGCGGCAAGCTCTCCGCGCTCGTTAACGCGGACCGTGACCTGGGCAAGGCCATCAAGCTCGATCACACACCCACGGTCTACATTGTTAGCAGCCGGAATCCGAGCAAACCCTACGTCGAAGTTAAGGACAACAGCCAGCTTTACGTAACCATCGACGCGGTGCTGAAGGAATAAGGAGAAGCGATTGTTGATTGCTGATTGAAACCGCCCTCGCCGATCCGCGCCTTTCAATCAACAATCAGCAATGCCCTTACTCTGGCCGCCCGGTGTAGTGCTCTTGCGAGTGCACATCTTCGTGGTCTTCCAGCGATTCCAGGTGCGTGATCACTTCCGCGGGCCTGGCGAGTTCCACGGGCAGACGTTCTTCGAGTAGCGTCGCGAGCCGATGCGCTTCTCCCACCGGCGTGGCGTGGGGGAATAGCAGGTGCACTTCAATGATCTGCCGGTATCCGGTCGTACGGTAACGTACGCCGTGGTAGTGCACGCCGAGTTCATTGCAGATCGCATCGAGGTTCGCGCGAATCTGTTTGCCGGTTTCCGGATCGGAGTAGTCAAGCAATCCGACCGCCGAGCGCCACGCCAGTCGCCCTCCCGACCAGAGAATATTGACGGCGACCGCGATCGCGACCAGGGGATCAAACGGCTTCCACCCGGTCAGCATGACCAGACCGAGTCCAGCCACGACGCCAAAGCTGGTGAAGCAATCGGTAAGTACGTGTTTACCATCAGCTTCGAGAATCAGCGAGTGACTGCGCTTCCCGACACGCAGCAGATACCAGCCCAGCCCGGCGTTGAGAACTCCAGCCGCCAGCAATAGCAATACGCCGGAACCGAGATGTTCCAACTGCAGCCCGGCCATCCATTTCGCAGCCGCCTCCACCAGGATCCAGATCGCGGCCACGACAATCATGGCGCCCTCAAATCCGGCCGAGAAAAACGCGATGCGCTCATAGCCGTACAGAAACGTCGGACCGGCGGGCCGAGTGCTCAGCCGCAGGCTGAACGCGGCGAATGCCACCGCGATGACGTGCACGACCGACTCAGCAAAGTCCGACAGGATGGCTGCCGATCCTGTCATGAAATAGGCAGTGGTCTTGCCGACGAGCATCAGCACGCCAACCGCCAGCGACAGGCGCATGGCAAGCCGCGCCGCGCGCAGTTCCTGCTGGTCGCGGTGCGCAGGGGTCGGTACCGGCAGCGGACTGATGTTCGTATCCGACATGACTTGGGCGGTGTTGGATCATCGTGCCATGAACGGAAAAAGCAGAATGTGATGGAAATCACTTCGTAGAGACGTTGCTGGCAACGTCTCTTGCTGGGCGGCGGCATGTCAGCACGTGGCGAGAGAGACGTAGCAAGCTACGTCTCTACGACTTGATCGATCTAGTCCCCGAATCCGATCCCGATGGCGCGGGCCGTGCGCACCAACTCTCCTTCGGGATGTACCGACTTCAACTTTCCGATAGCGCTGGCCACGTCGACTGCAACGATCGAATTCGCGCGCAGGGCAACCATCTTTCCGTACTCGCCCCTGGCAATCAGGTCAACCGCCGCCACGCCGAAGCGCGTGGCCAGCACCCGGTCGTAAGGCGAGGGCGAACCACCGCGCTGTATGTGTCCCAGCACGCTGATCCGCACTTCCTTGTTGGAAAAGAGGCCGATGGCATCTCCGATGGTGTTGCCCACGGGCCAGCCGCGAGCCATCTGCTTCAACTCGGGCGGCAGTTTGATGCCCTCAGCGACTACGACGATCGTAAAACGGCTGCCGTGGCGCTCGCGCTGCGCGATGAAGTCGCAAACGCTCTTGATGGTGAACGGGATCTCAGGAATCAGAATGACGTGTGCGCCGCCGGAAATGCCGCCCGCCAGCGCGATCCACCCGCAATCCCGCCCCATGACCTCGACCACCATGACCCGGTGGTGCGACGCTGCCGTGGTGTGGATCTTATCGATGGCATCGCTGACCGTGTGCAGCGCCGTATCGAAACCGAACGTGAGTTCCGTAGCCGACAAGTCATTGTCAATCGTCTTCGGCACGCCCACGATCTTCACGCCCTTCTTAAAAAGTTCGTAGCCAATCTTCTGCGAGCCGTCGCCGCCGATTGTGATAATGGCGTCGATCCCGAGCTCTTTTGAGTTACTGATGATCTGGTCAGAGATGTCGCGCACCACCTCTTCTCCGTTCTCTTCAGTCTTGTACTGGAATGGATTGCCTCGGTTCGTGGTGCCGAGAATCGTTCCGCCGCGGGGCAGAATCCCGCTGACTCTCTCCAGCGTCAGCTCAAATGATTTTTCGGGCCAGATGAGCCCGTCGAACCCGTCTGGAATGCCAATAACTTTCCAGCCGTGCTGGAGAATGGCGGCCTTGGTGGCAGCGCGAATCACAGCGTTGAGGCCGGGAGCATCCCCGCCTCCAGTAGCAATGCCGATGCAGCGTATGTCTGACATGGGGGATCCGATCGGTGTATGAGTTCAGGTGATGATGATGAACGACCTTAGGACGGTCCTTGGTCGTTTGTCGTCGGTCGATAGCGAGGCTGTGTGGGGACAGCCGCCTCGGCTGTCCCGCGAAGCGTAGCGAGCGCCCAGCGGATGACGAACCAACCGTCTCGCTACGATCATACCGTTTCAGCACGGTAGGAGAGCAACGTTACCAGTGGGCGTAGTGAGACATTAGGCCCACACCGGGAGTGGGTGCCCCATTTCTCGCGTCCTTTGCGAGAAGTGGGGCTTTTGACTCGTAGGAAGGGCCACCGGCCTACTGCACAACTACATTTGCCTGCGCGGTGTAGGTCGTGCCTCCGCTGGTGTAGGATGCCGTTACGGTTGTAGTCCCTAGCGCCACGCCAGTGATAACCACGGGATCGGTGCCACCCTGGACCGTTGCAATCGTGCTGTCGCCCGTTGTCCACGACGCAGTGGCGGAGACATCGACCTTCCCGCTAGCCGTCTGCGCAAACGCTATAGCGTTGGCAGTGTTGTTCGCGGCCGAAATGGTGTAACTCGAGTTATCAAGGGTCAATCCAGTGACATTGGCGATGTTGACGGTGACGGTTTGCGTCCCGGTGATGGCCGGGTTTTGAACAGCGGTCGCCGTGACCGTGGCTGAGCCGATAGCCACAGACGTGACCAGCCCGCCGCTGGCGATCGTAGCGATACTGCCGTCGCTCGGGCTAATGCTCCAGGTAACGGCCGGACTGCCAGTGCTGCCGTCGTTGAAGGTACCCACCGCAAACATCTGAACGGTATTGTCTGTCGTGCCGGTATCGATCGTTGGCGCCGCCGGTCCGACTGCGATCGAGGATAACGTCGGCTTCACAAAGAACCCGCGGCAGCTCACCGCTAGGGCCAGGGCTGCAAGCGCGGCACAGGCACCCACTAGTCGGAGTTGGGACTTCGTCGATGACATAGTTTTCTGAGACTCCTTGGGCTCGCCCGCTCTCATCCCGCTTCTCAACATCGGCCTGCAAAAATTGTAGCAGAGACGATTTCGCCCGGCGCACACTCCGGTTCCTGAACCGAGGCCGCGGAACCATCCCTGCCAATCGATACCACGCAGGCCCGTTCCCGGGTAGAACGGTGCGCCAAGGCCGCCTTGCAAAAAAAAGACGTCGACAATCTCTATGTGGGGACAGCCGCCTTCGGCTGTCCGCCGGGCAAAGCCCGGCTCGCCCTGTTTAATAGCAATCGTACGAACCAGAACCAGCCACAGTCTGTGCAACTCAAGCGGAGCTTCGCTCCGCCGGACAGCCGAGGGCGGCTGTCCCTACATGGCTACTCCAAAAGAAAAATGGCCAGCGCCGGAACTGGTCGCTGGCCACCGAACATCCAAGCGGCCTACTGCCCCTTGCCCTTATGGCGATCTTCCTTCGGCGCGTTCTGCTTTTTCGGCGGCGGGCTCGACTTGTGCGACTGCGGAGCTGGCCTCGATGCCTTTGAGCCATTGGCCCTCGGTGGATTCGACTCTGGAGCAGCCGTCTTGACCTTCGACTCGTTGCTCCCCGCGCCCTTCTCCTCGGACGACGTGGTTCCCGCACTTTTGCTCGAGTTCGGCGGAGTAAACGGGCGGAATCCTTCGTTGGACTTCACCTTATCCTCCGGCGTCGGCGTGGAACCGCCCGTCGTCCGGTTCGCATTGTTCGAATTCGCCGGAGTGAACGGACGATTCCCCGGCGCGGACGGCCCCCGCGCCTCTTTGGGCGACATGGCCGGTTCGTGATATTCCCCACCCGCGTCTCGGGCTGGAACGGCAGAGCGACCGCTGAAATCGCCCGCTTTGGCTGTCGCCGCGATCGCGGGGCGTCCATGATTCTCGGAGGCGAAGTTCTGGCGGTTCTGACTGGCCAGGTGTTCGTGCTGGGTCTGTTCTGCCAGCGGAGCGGTGTGTTGTTCGCGCTCGGCCGCCTCCTCCTGTGGTGTGGCACGCACCGCAACGCCGCCGGTTCCACCGTTGAAGCTCGTGGTTGTGTTGTTGACCACGACGCGTCTGTTATAGACGTTGGTCACGTTGGTGACGCTCACATTCGTGACGGAGCGGTTGTAGTAGAACGCTCCGCCGCGCCACTCACCTCCGACGAATCCGACGCCGCCGTAGCCGAATCCATAGTTAATCCCGCCATAGAAACCGATGTGCGGCCCCCAGTATCCTGGATGCCACGCATAGAGTCCCCCGCCCCATCCCCAGTAGCCAGGCGTCCAAAGCATGCCGACCGGCGCGACGACCCACGTGCCCGGCACCCAGTAGTAGCCGCCGTCGTCGTTCCATCCCCAGTACCCGGGTGTCCAGAAATAGCCCGGGCCCGGGCAGAGCGGCTGCGCGTATACCGGCAACGCCGGAGGTCCGAAACGAACCGACACAAAAACCTGCCCAAACGATGCGGCAGCAAGGGCCAGGACAACGAAGACGGAGCAGATCCACCGAACGACGAATCGATTCACTTTCATCGCATTTCCCCTTGGCCACCGGGCCAGTCCAGCGGATTGCAGCCGTAAAGCGCCATTTTGACGCAGAAAAGCCCGTTTGCCGAACTTGTTCCTTTCCCAGTAAACGCCGCATCTCGGATGATGTTGCGGAAATACAAATGATTTGGAATGAACCGATTGGCAACTAGATTCTGGAGAGTGACTGGGCCGCAAACGAAAATGTGCCAGCCGCGGTCCGCCGCGCATCGCCGCGTAAACTGAGAACTGAGAGAACTAATTCGTCTTTTTGGCGCGCGCGATCCGCTCGTCGATCGGTTTGCGGCCAGCGAATCCTTCCTGGGTACCGTGCCAGTGCGTAATGGCCTGCTCTCCCAGTTTCCAGCACAACAGAATAATCTGGCCTTCGACCTCGCAGGGGAAGTCGAGTAGTCCAATGTCGATGTCTTTCACTTGCACGCCGATGGAGTCGATCTCGGCGAGTGCGTCCTTAGCCCGTTGCTCGGCCTTCACTCGCTCGGCCTTGCGCCGGGCCAGCGGAACCACATCGAGAAACATTCCGCCGTTCAGAAAGATGCGGTGAGCGAGCGCCTGCTGTTCGGCCTCAACTTCTTCCATCAGCTTCTTGCCGTTGATCGCGGTTCGCAACAGCGACTCGAGCACCGTCAGCAACGACTGCGCTTCGTCGAGAGTAAACGTGCGGTCCGACATACCTCTATCTTACCGCGACTTGCGCATTGTTGCGGCGGAGGTCACCTCTGGACCACTACTCGAGCCGCAGCACCGAGCCCTAGTCCACGGCCGCAATCGCTCACATATAGCAGCGTTCGCGAATCCTGCCATGCCGGGGAGGTTGCGTTGCAGGCGGCCGAAGTAAGTTGTTGTTCAGCGCCGCCGACCAGATCGCGCACAATCAGGTGCCATGCCTCGGCATCACGGCGGCTGAAGGCCAGCCATTTGCCGTCAGCGGAGGTCGCCGGATAACGCACGGCGCCGCGAATCTCCGTCAGTACGTGAACCTCGCCCGAAGCAGTCTGCAACAGCGACAAATGCGGAGTTCCAGCGCCTCCCGCAGCCACGATGAGGTTGCCCTCCGGAGTCACACTCATTTCCAGCACGCCCGCCAGGTTTTGGGATCCGAGCGCTAGCGCGGCTGGCGCGGCATCTTTCGACAATCCGTCTTTCGACAACCAGATCGTAGTCTTGCCGTGTTCTTTGCGCAGGTAGGCGAGCCAGCGTCCGTCGGGAGAGAGAGCCGGATCGTGGCCCTCCCCAACATACTCAGGGACTGCACCGCCCCGCCCCAGTTGCGCTACCGGCAGACGAAAGATCTGCGAGCGCTGGTTGGTCAGTTCGAAATAAATGAATGGAGACTGCGGACTCGCCGCCACGGAAAGCACGTCCCCCGGGGCAGGCATGCGCTGCACGCCGCCATCGGGGAGAATCACGGCTGCAAACGCGTCGGGAACCATCTCATCCAGTACCAGGCGGTCTCCAGCGCGGACCACAGAGAACGTGCCGTAACCAGCAGAGACGGGCGGGAGTCGCCGGGAAAAGTCTTCGGAACGGTTTCGCAGCACACGGAGATTGGAAAGCGCAAGAACCGCCAGAAACACCGCCGCCAACGCGAATCCCAGCGGGCGGACGCGCCCTCTCGCCCGCACCGGAGCCTCGAGCAAAAGCAGCACGTATAGAAGAAGAACGCCGGCCAGCCGACCTTGCAGGTTGAGCCACGCATATCCCAGGCAACGGGTAGCAGGTAATGGCAAACAACACCGCAATAGCCAACGCGCTGCGCCAGCGCCCAGCCTTCAACAAGAAGTCGATCGCGACCACAACGCTGAGGATCAACACGCAGTGGTGATACGCCGTTGGCATCGATGACAGCAAGATCAGCAACGGCAGAAAGGTCGCCCACTCCCAAGCCGTCGTCTGAGGCGTATCATCTTCGCCAGTCGAAAGCAGAAAACTGAACAGCAACACCGTCGCCACGATCGCTTGCACAAACCCATACGCGGTGGCAGAGTTCACCCACGGAGCTGGATTCATCTCTGGCTCTGCCAGAAAGAACCGGTGGCAGAGCGCGGTGAAGGAATTCCACTGCAGCACGTAGGGTCCCACCAAATCGCCGTGCAGCGCGCGGCAGAACTTCGAGCAGGTAGATCCGGTGGACATCCCCGCCAAAGAGCAGCAGTGAGATCGCGGCCAGCACCGCGCCTCCGGTGACGATGCCCGCCAGGGCGCGCCAGTTCCGCTTGCGCAAGAAGAGAATCAGAAAGAACACAGGGAAGATTTTGAGTGACGCTGCTGCCGCCAGCACCGCTCCGGAAGTAAAGTGGCGGCCGCGACAGTACGCGCAGTAGGCCACGCAGAGCAGCAACAGAATCAGAACGTAGTACTGGCCAAACAGAAAATTCTCACGCAGGGGCAGAATGCACAGGAATGCCAGCAAAAGCAGATGCCGCCACAAAAGCTGCGTGACACGCGCAAGAATCCAGAGCGCCAGCGCGAGAAATCCGAGATTGAGCACCAGCCACACCCGCTTCGCCTCGAGAGACGGCAGCCACGTGAGCGGCAGCATGGGCACGGCACACATTGGCGGATGGGGCGCAAACCCCACCAGGGACTGGTCGATCTGCAGGTGATCCTTGTGGCGCTGAAACCATCTCCAGTCATACGCACGGTCGAGCGGAATGCCCTGCCGGCGGATAGACGCCGCCAGGTAGTAGTTAGGAAAGTCGGTGTTCATCGTGCGCCAGGCAGGGAGGAATCCGAGGATGACAAACGTGGTCAGCAGAGCCGCGATCAGCAGCCATTCGATGTTCGCGAGGGTGCGGGAATCAGGCGCGGCTCTCTGCAAGAAGTCATCCCCAGAACCCACTCAACCCCGCCCCCTGTCATGCTGAGCGAAGCCGGGAGGAGCGCGCAGCGATCCTCCCGCACAGTCGAAGCATCCCTACGGGATCTCGAGCGTCGGCTGCCAACTCACTATTCGTCTCACTTTGTTCGCCCGTGTGACGGATCAGCCGACGTCGCCGTATTCACATCAATATGCATTCGCAGCGCCGCGGCGACTCCGGGAGGATAGCAGTTTCCGTCGCGGCTGTAGTTGGTACAGTGCGCAGCAACATCCTTGCGCTGCGGCGACTGCGCGAACTGCCAGACTTCCGCAAA
>JADGNQ010000307.1 GCA_017883385.1 Candidatus Sulfotelmatobacter sp. | reverse complement strand
CCGATCTGAGTATCACGCCCTAACGAGTTCGGTATGGGCGGATACTTAGCCCTCCCACCCGAAGTTGAAAATTCGATGATAAGTTCGTTTTTTCGATTTCCGGGGTGTTTGTCCAGAGAAGCACTCCACGGGCCGGATGGAGGCGGAGGCCTTGGCCCAGATCACCCAAGGAAACGCGCGGCATGCCCGCGCCCCCACAAAAGAATGCCGCCAGGGAGTGCCCCTGGCGGCTTAGCGTTCGGATCCTGGGTGGCGTTACTGTCCGGTGCCGAGTCTGCCTGACTCGAAACTGGTCCCTTCAGGCAGGACAGTGGTTCCAAAACTCAGTTCACCGTGAAAGCCGTAGGGCTGTCTGCCGTGCCGCCCGGCGTGGTCACTTGAATTTTCCCAGTCTTGGCCTTTGCCGGAACCGTGGCGGTGATCTGCGTGTAGGAGTCCACCGAGACGACAGTCGCTTTGACGCCACCGAAGGTCACCTTGGTAGCTCCCGTAAGACTGTTTCCCGTGATCACGACCTGGGTACCGACCGGTCCGCTCGGCGGATTGAAGCTCAGCACGACGGGCGTAACGAGAAATTTCTGATTGCTGGTCAGGTGCCCATGGGGGAGAAGCACTTTCACAACACCCGTGGTGGCATTGTTTGGAACCGCCGTGGTCATGTAGGTATCGCCAAAGACGTTCGCGCTGGCCGGAACATTCGGCGTGAACCGGACGCTGGTGGCCGTTGAAAGGCTCTGGCCCAGGATGTCGACCGGCTGGCCCACTAGCCCAGAGGTCGGCCTGATAGTGATGAAAGGTCCAAGCCCCGCATCAAAACTGAAGAGCGCGCCGTGACCAGCCGCGCCTCCCGTTGTCGCCTCGCCATAGAATTTCCCGTTGGTATGTTGGATCAGCGTGGCAAATGGAAGGGAACCGGTCGCCGAAACAAAGTTATACAAAGTCGCGTAAATGCCGGCTTTCGTGATTTCATAGAGGGTCCCCGCTCCATTCGTTCCGCCTGCGGAAGCGACGCCGTAGAAATTGCCGTCGCTGGCTTGGATCAGAGCTGAATAGGGTCGAACTCCATCCGACGTACTGCCGGTGCCATCGAAATTGTAGAGTACAGTCAACTTCTTCGCTGCTGTCAGCTTGAAGGCCACTCCGCCGTTATTCTTGGTTCCGCCAGACCGTGCCGTTCCATAAAAATTCCCATCGCTGCCTTGAAACAATGGAGCATAGGGCCCTGCTCCGTGCGTCGAGTCAAAGTTGTAGAGCACGGTTAGTGCACCGGCGGGAGTAATCTTGAACGCCGTGCCCCCACCGAAAGTCCCACCATCTCTGGTGGTGCCATAAAGATTGCCGTCTTTCGCCTGGATGAGCGGAGCAAACGGGCTCGCCCCGTGCGTGCTGTCGAACGTATAGAGCGTGGTGAAGCTGCCGGCGGGGGTGACTTTGTACACCGCTCCGACCCCCTGGCCACCAATCGTCGTGGTTCCATAGAAGTTGCCGTCGGTCCCTTGAATCGGCGGCGCGTAGGGACCCGCTCCCTCGCTCAGGGAAAAACTATGGAGTACCGTCACGGTCCCGCCGGGTGTGATCTGGAATACAGTGCCAAAGCCGAAATCGCCACCGTTATAAGTCCCTCCGTAAAAATTGCCGTCGGCACCCAGCGTCAGTCCGCTATACGGATTCGCTCGGGTGCTATCAAAGCTGTGAATTACTGAATACCCGCCCGCGGGTGTGATTTGAAAGACGCCGCCCCGGCCAAAGTCTCCGCCTAAGGGCGCCGTACCGTAAAGGTTCCCATCACGGCCCTGGGCCAGGATTCCCGAGTACTGAGGGGAAGCCAACAGAGGTGTATCGAAATCATGAAGGTCAGTGTAGGTTTGGGCGTGAGCGCCAGAGATTCCGAGCGTGGCCAGAGCCAGGGTCAGTGCCAAAGCCAGTAAAGGCAAATTGTTCAACCGTTGCATCGTCATTGTTTCTCCATTCATAGCCACGCTAAAAGGCTCGACTCTTTGGTGACAGTTTCCCCCGGGGTCGCATTGGCTTACTTTCTCGGTTCGGCCCTTTTCGCTTGTCGAACCTTGCTCGGCGACGGACATGCCGCGCCCTGACTCATTGCAATGACTGAATGAGCGAATCGCTAATCAGTACTCCATCGGCGGCGGGCTCGAAGACTTCTTAAACTCCGGGGGCGTTTTCGCAGTCTGTGACGGCTGCTGTGACGAATTCGGTGCCGATTCTTTTCCATTTAGCCCATCATTTATCCCTTTAGTCACATCCTTGACCGAGGTACATGCTTTGTCGACCGCTTTAGCGGATTTCTCGTCTTCCTTGATCAGCTTCTTGTACTCCTCTTTTGGTCCGGGTGCGACGTTTTTCTTGGCGTCTTTGAGAGCTTTGTCCGCAAGTTTCTGCTGAATTACCCCAGGATCTTGCATGAAGTTCTGCAAGCCCGTCGGATCGAAAAAGTTTACGGGATCGTTCAAAACATACCCGTAGAGGTTGGTGTCTCCGCCATTGAACCGTATCGGGTCTTTGGAGGTCCATCTGCCGGTCGTTGGGTCATAGTCACGTGCGCCGAAGCGCACCAGTTTCGTGTCTTGGTCGTACAGGCCGCCAGCGAAGCCGAAGGGCTGGAAGCCGGGGTTGGTGTCGTTGGTTATGTTGCCGAACTCGTCGTAGTCGATTCGCTCGAAGATTTGTCCCGTCGTCGAGTCCACCACAAGTCGCGGACTACCGAGATGATCGGAGAAGATGCGGTACGTCGCTCCGCCCTTGAGCATGTAGTCGGGAGCGGCGCTGCCGCTGCCGTAGACAAACTGGCTGACAATCTGATTGTTAGCGTCCAACTGCGCTACCAGATCGCCGACGTCGTACAGAAATCCCGCCACCACTGCGCCGTTAACTTTTTTGGCCACACGGCTGTTCTCCGCGTCAATGATGTAGGAAATATGCGTGCTATTGGGCAAGGTCACTGCGAGCAGATTACCGAGCACGTCGTACTGATAGGTGGTGGTCTGCGAGCCCACGGTCCTGCTCGCCAACTCGCCGTTGGCGCTGTAGATATAGGAAGCGTTGCCGTAGGTGAGCAGCCGGTCCTGGGCATCGTAAGAACCATTTGTGGTGCCGGAAGGCGCAGTCGCGGTCAGGCGGTTGGAATTGCTGTCGTAAGTGTAGCTGGCAATGCTTGCTCCGTTCTTCTTGACTCCCGTCAGCCGACCTGCCACATCGTAGGTGTAAGCGTAGGAAGTCGTCGCACCGCCAATCGTCTCCTTCAGAACGGTGATTCTTCCCATGCCGTCACGCGTATAGATCGCCTTGTATTGAATTGCCGTCAAGTGTTTCGCCGTGTAGGTCTTGGGCTCGCCGAAGGTACTGTACGCAACCGTGTCCTTCGCCGAGGCCAGGGTACTGCCGGTATACAGCCCGGTTTGGGCGTTGTGCTTGAGCGCGAGCAAACCGGCTTTGCTGGTGAGACCGTCTTTGTCGTAGGTGAACGCAACGCTATTCGCGCCGTTGATTTTCTGGGACGTCACCCAGAAATTGTTGTTGAAGCTGCGCGTAACGCTGCCCGCAACCGTTCCCGTCCAAGTGGAGCCAGTCGGCAACGGACCATCGTAGGAGTAGGCGATGGCTTCGCCCCCGGAGACTGAGGCACTGGACAGGTTCCCAGTTGTCGCGTTGTAAGCAAAGCTGAGGTTGGCGGCGGGTGTGACTACAGAACTGATTCGCCCGGCACCGTCGTAGTTGTAGTTGATGGCCTGCCCGTCGGAACGGGTCATTTTCGTCAGCTCCCGGTCCGGGCTGTACGAGTACACGGTGGTCCCGCCTCCGGGTACGGTCGGCGGTGTATAGGAGGTTGGCTGATTCACCACCGAGTACAAGAAATTGTGCGCCGACTCTCCGGGAGGAGTGACGGACGTGAGATTCTGGTTAGCGTCGTAGGCGTAGTTGATGACTCGACCGTCTTCCAATGTGGTCGCCAGTAGTCCTCCGGCCATGTCGTAGGTGAAGCTCCGCGTGAGATTCACCGGGTTCGTGACGCTCGCCACACGCCCGTTCGCGTCGTAGCTCAAAGTTGTGTTGCGAGGTCCTTTCTGGATGGCGGACAGTCGCCCCCGGGCGTCATAGGTGAAGCTGGTCGCCTCCAGGCTGGTGGTCTGCACACTGCTGACTCGCTCCAGCGCATCCAGCACCGTGGTTGCCGTTCGTCCCACCGGAGTCTTCTCCAGAAAGCTTTTAGTCGCTGCGGTAAAGGTCGTGGTGTACTTGCGGCCATTGATGGTTTCGATGTCAGTCTGAGTAAGCAGGCTGAAGGGATCTCCGGGAGTGCCCAGACTCACTGCGCGGCTGTTGCTGATGTTCATGGTAAGGCTGCCGTGCTTCAGCGTCGCACTCGTGGCAATGGGAGCCTGAATTCCCCAGCGCGGATCTGGACCCAGGGTCTTGTTGACGGACGTGCCATCGGGCAGAACCGT
>JADGNQ010000306.1 GCA_017883385.1 Candidatus Sulfotelmatobacter sp. | reverse complement strand
TCGTCGATAAAATAAGGACCATCCTGCGTGTCTCCGATGGCGGCGAAACCGTTGCCCGCGAACGACGCGAAGGGCACTCCCCACGACACTGGAAGGCCGGGTTGGAGGTTGGGGATTCCCAGGGCGGAAACCGAATCGACGTTATAAGCGGAGTACGTGCCCAGCGAATTACTCAGCCGGGTGTAACCGAAACGGGCCTCGTTTACCAGGGTCGGCGATAGCGTGCGGGTGTTTGTGCCCAGATACTGCTCGTAGTTCGTGAGAATCTTGCTGCCGGTGATGCTGATGCCCGTGGAAGACTGGTTCTCATCGCCCCAACTATACCGGCCGGTCCACTGCGATTTCGCCGATTCGATAAAATCCATACGCAGCGTAAACGCGTCGCGGTTATTCGGAGACGAGTTCATCTGTGTATAGTTGCTCGACAGGCCCGGCAGGTTGGACGGGACATAGTAGTTCAGAAACTTCTTGGAGACGGGGTCAATCCGGTTGGAAGGAATGATGTTCCCTGGAAACGGAGTCTTGGTCGCGCCGTCTGCCCCTGTATTCGGGTCGTAGATCGTCGTGCCGAAGGCGCTGAAGTCGCCCGCGAACATGGCGGGGGTCGGAACGGAGTAGGTACCCTGGGAGTTCTGACGCTGGCTTTTCCATTCGTCGTTGGCCATGAAAAACAGCCGGTTGCGCAGGTCGAAGAGCTTTGGAATGCGCACCGGGCCGTCAACTTCGAACCCGTAGTCGTTCCATTTGAACGGCGATTTGATCGGGTGAGTGGCGGTGAAAGCGTACGGCACGGCATCGAACTTGTCGTTGCGCACGAATTCGAACAGCGCGCCGTGGTAAGCGTTGCCGCCCGACTTTGTCACCACGTTCACCTGCGTTGACTGGTGACCGAACTCGGCCGGGTAAATGCCGGTCTGCACCTTGAACTCCTGTATGGCGTCGATCGATGGCAGCACCACGTACGTCGAGAAGTCCGGATCCGTGTTGCTTACACCGTCGAGCGTGAAGTAGTCGAACATGATGCGGTTGCCGCCGGAGGAGATGGATTGCGCCGCGCGGTCGCCCCCCTGCCGTCCACCGGCCTGGCCCGAATTCGCCGAGAGCGTGTTGGTGTTCGCCGCTAGCGCCACCAGGCCCAGGTAGTTGCGGCCGTTGAGCGGCAACTCGGTAACGCCCTTGTTCTCGATCACCGTGCCGAGCGAAACGTTCTCCGCTTGCAGCATCTGAGCAGAGGCAGAAATCTCAATCGAATCAGTGACTTGCCCGACTTCCAAGCTGAAGTCGAGCCGCAGGCTCTGTTGAACCTGGACTTGAACGTTATTGACGGTGGAAATCTTGAAGGATGGCTGTTCGACTCGAACCGTGTAGAAGCCGGGCGCAACGGCCGGGAAGGTATAGTCTCCCGAATCCGTGGACGCTGTCGTCCGACCGGCATTCGTTGCCACGCTCGTGAGGACGATCTTCGCCCCGGGCACGGCGGCCCCGGTCGCATCGCTGATATGGCCAGTGACCTCACCGAAGGTCTGACAGCATAGAGGAATGGCACAAACGGCCGCAAGGATAGTGACAGACAATACCAAACGTCTCAGTTGTATTTGCATATGTAACCCCCCGAAATTCGCTTGTGCTGCCGAAAGTTACGCTCGGCGGGCGACCCACACTCCGAACCTGTGAGATGCTATCCCAGAGGTCCCGCGGGCGCAAGGTTTGGTACGGTATCCGCTGTTCAACCCTAATGGAATCTGGTCATTGAACGCAATCGAAAAAGCCGTGCATCCCGCTCCGCTAACGGTTAGCCGGGCCTGTTAGCCCGCCCTCGCTCCCGGGCAAAGTAGTTGTGATATCATTCCCAAGGCATCAGGATGTGCGAAAGCGATAGCAAGGAACTCAGTAAGTCACGCGAACAGGATGTGCGGGCGGAACTCAACCGTCTGCTGGAGAGCCCTGCGTTTCGCACGAGCAAGCGATGCCGGGAATTCCTTGAATACATCATCGAGCACACAGTCAGGGGTCCGGCCGGCGCTCTCAAAGAACGCTCGATCGGCGTAGAACTCTTCCAGCTTTCGCAGGACTTCGACACGGGTCAGCACACTATAGTTCGTGTGACGGCCAATGAGGTGCGAAAGAAACTCGCTCAACATTACCAGGCTGAGAATGGTTCGCATCACGCGGTCAGGATCGATCTGCCGCCGGGGTCCTACTCCGCCGCATTCCGGTGGGAGACCCCGGCGGTTGAGGCGCCGGTTGCCGAGATGGCACCCGCGGAAGCTCCGGCCACGGAGGCGCCAGTTGCGGACGCGACTGCCGCCGAGACCCCACCCGCGGAGACGCATCTTCCGGCACGCCCGGGCTGGCTCACGCACCGGCTGATCGCATGCACGGTAGCTCTTGTCGTACTTGCCGGCGCCTTTTCTGTCTGGCGTTGGTGGCCGGCGAATCCTGCCTCTGTTGACGCCAAGTCCCCGCCCGTCTCCAACCCGATTCCGACAACCGCATCGGCCGTCGAGGACCTCCGGATTATCGCGGGCTCCACCGTTCCTTACGTCGATCGGGGTGGGCGCACGTGGGGCCCGGATCGTTTCTTTTCCGGCGGTAATGTGCTCGTCCGTCCGTCCGAGAGAATCTTCCGAACACTGGACCCCGATATTTACCGGCGCCTGCGGAGTGGCGACTTTCGATACGACATTCCGCTGCGGCCGGGCGACTATGAACTGCATCTTTTTTTTGCCGAGACTGGTCTGGCGGATTTCATCAGCGCGGAATCGAGCGGTGAGGGCCAGCGGCTGTTCCGCGTCTTCGCCAACGGAAGTCCGATCCTGAATGCTTTTGATGTGGTGGCGGATGCCGCGGGCTCCAACATCGCCGATGAACGCGTTTTTCGCAACATCTCACCATCGGCGGATGGCTTCCTGCACCTGACGTTTAGCTCGATGAGAAGCACGGCGATGTTGAGTGGAATCGAGGTGCTGCCGGTCGGTGCCGGGAAAGCAAAACCGGTCCGAATTCGAGCGGGCTGGACCTCGTCGTGGCAGGATTCCGCCAGGCAGGAGTGGCAGGCCGACTCTTATTTCCTGGGCGGAAACGCGCTGGTCCGCACTACGAATCCCGTTCAAGCCAGCAACTCAACCGTACCGGACATGGCGCTCTACGCCAGCGAGCGCTGGGGCCATTTCTCCTACGCTGTGCCCGTGGCGGAAGGACGGTATCGAGTCACGTTGAAGTTCTGCGAAGGGCACTACGGAAAACGCAACGCCGGCGCGGGTGAGCGCGGCAGCCGCGTCTTTGACGTCTACTGTAATGGTGTGGCCCTGCTGAGGGGCTTCGACATCATGAAGGAGGCCGATGGAGAAGGGCGCCCCATCGATCGGAGCTTTTCCGCGATTCGACCCAACGCACAAGGCAAGATCCTGCTCACTTTTGTGCCTGTTGTGGGGATGGCGTGTGTGAATGGCATCGAAGTCGTGGACGATTCGAGATAAGTCCAGATCGCGATCCCTTGAGTCGGCAAGCCAAGAGCAGGGTCGCCGGTAACCAGCTGTCCTTTGATCACCTCTGGCGGCGTTTCAGGATTTCCTCGATCTGCTGTTTTCCCACCGGCAGTTTATCGATGTTCTCCCTCAGCCAGGCGGTGAAATCCCCTTCGATGGGCGCCGTCCACGCAGTGTCGATCTGGCCGGCGGTGTACTTCTTTTCGCGCAGGCGCTGGTGGCCGAAGAGGTCGCGCAGGTGTGTGATCTCCGAATACTGGACCACCTGTTCAGCCAGTTGCGGCGGGATAAAAAGCACTCCGCCGTCGCGGCCGAGCACCACGTCGCCAGGCATGACCGTTGCCGGCCCGATACGAATCGGGATGTTGATGCCGATCATAGTGGAATTCAGACGCGCCCCCGTGCCGAGCATACCGAAATGGTGCGAGGGATCGTAGAAGCGCACGAAGGCCGTGAAATCCTCCAACTCCTTCAGACCGTTGATGTCGCGCACCGCTCCCTCGTAAACGATGCCATTGTGGCTCTTGGCGTAGATCGCGTTGCCGACGTTATCGCCGATGGACGGTCCGTCCTGCTTCAGGTCGAAGTGATCGCAAACGTAGACGTCGCCCGGTTGCAGCATGTCGACGGGCCAGGCGTTGGTGCCGCCGACGCGCCCGTCCTTCTTTCCCTGCTCCTCGATCACCCTCTCGATGTCCGGGCGGCCGGGGAGCCATTGCGCTGTCAGGGCGCGACCCACCAGCACCTTTTCGGGATGAATGACGAGCCAGCCGTCGGCGTATTCGTGGTTGAAGCCGGCGGTTCGCAACTGCGCCCACGCTTCCTCGAGCGTCACCGATTTCATGCGCTGCAGGATGCCGTCGGGCACTTTCGTACGGCCGTCCTCAAAGCGCTCGCCTTTCCAATCGGGAGTGTACTTGATGAGCAGTTCGCGACTGATGATTCCAGGCTGTGCGAACGCCGAAACGGTACATAAG
>JADGNQ010000136.1 GCA_017883385.1 Candidatus Sulfotelmatobacter sp. | reverse complement strand
GAACTGAGAACTGAGAACTGAGAACTGAGAACTGAGAACTGAGAACTGAGAACTGAGAACTGAGAACTGAGAACTGAGAACTGAGAACTGAGAACTGAGGTCCGAAGTCCGCTACCCTAACACTTCCCTAACCTTCCGCGACAAGTTCTGCAGTGTAAACGGTTTTTGCAAGAACGCCGTGCCGCGCTCAATCGCCCCTTCACTGACGATCGCGTCCTCGGTGTATCCGGAAAGGTAGAGCACCTTGGTTTCGGGGCGTGTGGTTGCCAGCTGTTTGACCAGTTCGCGGCCGCCCGTGCCGGGCATCACCACGTCGGTGATTACGATGTCGATCTTTCCTTCGTGTTTCGCGGCTGCGGCGAGCCCGGCTTCGCCATTCTCCGCTTCCACTACGCGATAGCCTCTCGCCTGGAGCGTTTCCCGCACCAGTTGACGGACCGACTCCTCGTCTTCCACCAGCAGCACGGTTTCGGAACCGCCCTCCGCCGCACGCATCACCAGAGCCGCGTTCTTGTCGGTCACGGCCTCAACCCTCGGCAAATAAATATTGAAGGTGGTGCCGTGCCCACTCTCGCTCTGCACCATTACATATCCTCCACTCTGCTTCACGATTCCGTACACTGTCGACAAGCCCAGGCCCGTCCCCTTGCCCTTCTCCTTGGTGGTAAAGAACGGTTCAAAGATTCGCGACTGCGTCTCCTTGTCCATCCCCATACCCGTGTCGCTCACGGAGAGCATCACGTATTTGCCCGGACGGATGAGAGCCTGACCCCGTCGATGGTTCTCATCGACCGCGACGTCCTGCGTCTGGATCATGAGTTTTCCGCCGTTGGGCATCGCATCCTTGGCGTTCACGACCAGATTCATCAGCACCTGCTCCAGTTGTCCCGCGTCGGCCCGCGTATGTCCTGCCTCGGGAGTCAGACTCGTGGTCAACTCCACGGTTTCTCCGATCAGAGGGCGCAGGAGACGCTCCATATCCTCGACGATGGCGTTTACATCCACGACCTTCAGTTCCAACAGTTGCTTGCGGCTGAACGCCAGCAATTGTCTCGTTAGGGTGGTTGCGCGGTCCGCGGCCTGCTGAATCGCCCCCACATTCTCCTGCAGCGGATGGTCCGTTCCCAGTTTCGACAGAATCACTTCCGTATAGCCGCTGATCACCATCAGCAGATTGTTGAAGTCGTGCGCCACGCCCCCAGCCAGCCTTCCGACGGCTTCCATCTTTTGCGCCTGCCGGAACTGATCCTCCAGTGCGCGGCGGTCGGTCACGTCCTCGGCAATCGCTTCCAGTACATCTGCCGGTTCGTCCGCGCTGCTCACCGCGCGTCCGCTGATCCGTACCGTGATGGCGCTTCCATCCTTGCGTTTCCACTTGACCTCGAACCCGTCCATGCGCCCGGCGCGCCGGAATTCCTCGATCAGCCGCGCGTGTTCTTCCGGTTGCTCGAACACATCCTTCTCCGGATCGAGCAACAGAACTTCCTCCGCCGATTCGTATCCCAGCATCGTGATCAGCGCCGGATTCACATCCAGAAATCGTCCCTCCAGACTCGAGCGGTAGATCCCATACACTGAACTCTGTACCAGCGACCGGTAGCGCGCCTCGGATCGCCGCATGGCCTGCTCATTCCTCTTAATCTCAACCGCGCTCGCCACCTGCCGTGCAACGAACGTCAAAATCTCCTTGTCGCGCTGGCCATACCGGATGTTCTTCGAATAAGTCTGCACCACCAGAGCGCCAAAAGTATGATTGCCCACCTTCAACGGAACTCCCATCCAGTCCAGGGATCGCGATCCGTTCCGCGCCACCTCGCCCCGATCCTCCATCTGCTGCAGCACCTCGGGCGTCGCCAGCAGAGGTTCTCCTGTACGCAGGAGATGTTCCGTAAGGCCCCGAGCCAACTTCTTCGGGGCGGGCGCGACGTCCTGCTCATCCACAAAGTACGGGAAGCTCAGGAACTCCGTGGTGGGATCGTAAAGGGCGATGTAGAAGTTCCGCGCATACATCAACTCATCCACAATGCCGTGCACGGCCGCGAAGAACTGTTGCAGATCATGGGCACTGCTACTCTTCTCCGCCACCCGGTAAAGTGCGGAACTGAGCGTCTCCACCTGCTTGCGATCGGAAATATCGTGGTATCCCGCGTAGAATCCCGCCATCTTCCCATCCAGCAGCAGCGGGGCGCACGACACCGAAACGTCGAGCAGGCTTCCATCCTTCTTTCGCCTCTGCGTCTCCAGCGTGATGCGCTCGCCCTTCGCCAGCGCTTCGGTCACCCATCGCGACTCAGCCAGTCGGTCTGGTGGCACTACCAGGTTCTCCAGCGACTGTCCCGCCACCTCAGCCGTCTCATATCCGAACATGCGGACAAATGTCTCATTCGCCCACAACACCCGATGATTGCAGCCCGCTATGCTGAGCCCATCGGGTGACGCCTGAAACATTTGTTCCAGATACTGCACTCGCGTCTCAGCGCTGTCTTGATTTTTCCAGGAGGGTTCAGGGGCTTCCGCCACGGGGCAAGAATTCCCGGAGCACAAATCTTCCGCAAAGGAGATAACGTTTTCTGGCTGCGCAAACGATGGCAGACCTCTGCTGGCCAGCGCATTCTTCAGCCGCTGCGCGCGCGCAAGCTCTTCCCGGCCTGACGGGACGACACGTTCACCCATCCGCGAATTCCCCCTCTAAATACGCAGTCTTTGGGCATGGTAGATGGCCGGGTACTCAGTCGAAAGTTACGGGGGTAATCCCAAAATGACGCCTCCCGAACTCGGAACGAATCGACGGGTCCTTCGTAACTTGGAGCTCTGCCCGATTGCTCTTTATCCTCTATGTTGGCAGGCCGCGCCCCGTCATGGGACGCACCATCTCAGGAGGACCATGTCTCCGCTCGTTCAACGACCGCGACCCGGCTCCGCACAGCGGCCCGGCTCAACCGATCAGCACTGGAGCATGCTCCTGTTTGAAAGTTTGTCTGCAGGTGTCATGGCCGTCACCGTCGGTTTGGCCGCAGTGATGGGCGTTGTCGGAGTCTACGTAATCGTCGTGTGGCCCCTCACCTTCTGGGACCTCGCCAATCTCGGCTTGGAACAGTACGCTTCGTGGACGAATACCGTCCTATGGTCGGTGTTCACAGGAGGATCCCTGGCCGGATACTGGTGCTTCAGCGGCGCCGCCTTCAAGCCCAAAGCCAAGGCCAAAGTTCCGGTCCGCCCTGCCCGATCCCGACGCTAAGCACCCCATTACTTTGGTGAGTCGCACAGGTGGCCTAACCAACTTTGTCGTGGCACAATGGCCACACTAACCTCACGCACGTACAACCTGGAACCTCGGCAAGTGTAACCCGGTGCGGGGGAAATACTTGGCAAGAGGGAGTTTGCAGATGAACCGTCATGGGGCGGAAGCTGTCTGTTTTTCTTTGCAGGTCACGCTGTTCCTGCTTTTCACCCTTGGCCTTGCCACCTCTGCTGTGGCGCAGACGCCGGGCGTTACCGACAACAGCATTCTGATTGGATCGTGCTCGGTGCTCGATGGCCCGGCGCGCTTCCTGGGCACTAAGACAGTGCAAGGGGCAACGACCTATCTTCATTCCATCAATGACGAAGGCGGAGTCTTCGGGCGCAAGGTTCAACTACTGGCGTTCGACGATGGCTATGACCCCGAAAAAGCTCCGGCATGTTTCAAGCGCATGACCAAGGAGGGCGTGTTCGCTCTGGGATTCTTCGTGGGTACGCCGACCGCCAAGGTCTACGTGCCCATGGCGCAGGATGAGAAGATCCCGGTGGTTGGGTTGTTCACCGGCGCGCAGATGCTCTACGAACCGCTCAAGCACTACATCATCAACGTGCGCGCCTCTTATTACGACGAGACGCGGGAGCAAGTGGACAAACTGTGGGACGTGAACGTCCACAAGATCGGCGTGATTTATCAGGACGACGCGTTTGGCAAGACCGTGCTCGACGGGGTAAAGCTGGCTTTGGAGAAACACAAGTCGGTTCCGGTTGGGCTGGGCACGTTCGCGCGAAATACGGTGGATGTCGATGCTGGGGTCAAGGAAGTGATGGCGGCGCGTCCGCAGGCCGTGGTGGTCGTGGGACCGTATGCTCCGGTGGCAGCCATCGTGAAGAAGGCTCACGCGGCAGGGTGGCGGCCGCACTTTGTAACCGTGTCCTTTGTGGGCACCGAGGAATTCATCAAAGAAGCGGGGCCGGATGCAGAGGGCACGATCATCACACAGGTCGTTCCTCCCTATGATCGGACCGACTACCCGACCGTTGCTCTCTATCGAAAGTATCTGGCGAAATATTATCCCAACGAACCGCCGACCTTCGTAAGCTTCGAAGGTTTTGTGGACGCGATGGTAGTGGTCGAAGGCCTGAAGCGGGCAGGAAAAGAAATCACACGAGAAAAGTTCATCACTGCGATTGAATCAATTCACGACATGAATGTTGGTTTGGGTCCGCGGCTCGTTCTGAGCTACAGCGCCACCGATCATAAGGGATTCGACAACGTCTATCCGACGGTGGTGAAGAATGGCCAACCCGTACTGCTGACAGATTGGTCCTCGCTTGGCAAATGAGAAGAGAGAATCGCGAGTTCACTTTCTTGACAGAGAGTACAAACTGAAGGGCACACTTCGGCCCACCACTGCATAGAAACCCAGATCTGTACAAGAAGTTGCGCTGTTTCAGCCGCGTCCAGGCCAACCGCGTCTTCGCGTCCCGCCGATGCATCTTCGACGGGCTCTCCTGCATCGAAAGAATTAACCAGATGGTTAGTTCGTAAACATTCGTCAACGGGTCGGAGGTGACCTTTATGACAAGCAAGAAGAGCTTAGTGAAACTGGGGAGTGCGCTTCTGGCGGTGGGGCTATTGAGCACAGTGCTGTTCGCTCAGACCGCTACTGCGACTCGCTACGACAATCAAATCCAAACCACGGTGACGCAGAAGTTCGCGGCCAAGAACCAGTTCAGCGCTGTGAAGGCCAGCGTGGAAGACGGCATCGTGACCCTGACTGGCACGGTCGATCTTTACCAGCGCAAGCTGGATGCCGCGAAGACTGCGCGCAAGACCGCGAGTGTACAGGGAGTCCGCAACCTGATCACGGTTGTCGGTTCCAATGTGCCCGATGCGCAACTGGAGCAGAAACTGGCCACCAAGCTGCGTTACGTACGCGTGGGATATGACAACACGTTCGACTACTTCGCGCTCGGAGTGAAGGACGGCGTAGTTACGGTCGAAGGTCAGGATCGCACCGGCGTTGGCCGCGACGAAGCTCTGGCCGAAATCGCGAATATGCCGGGAGTCAAGGACGTGATCGACAACGTCTCGGTCGAACCGGTGTCGCAGTTCGATGACGGGCTGCGTCTGCGCGCGGCACGCGCCATCTATCGCGACTCCGTGCTGAGCAAGTACGCGATGGATCCGGCGCGTCCGATTCGCATTATCGTAACGAACGGACACGTGACGCTGTACGGCTCCGTCGACAGCAAAATGGACAAGGCCGTCGCGGGACTGAGGGCGAACCAGGTCTTCGGCGCATTCACCGTGGAGAACAAGCTGCAGGTCGATTGAAAGTCGGACCGGCAGGGCACGTTAAGTTGATGTAGCGGTGGCAGAGAGGGCCCGGCGAGGGGCCGCGCCCTTTCTGTTTTGCTGCGCCAACGCTGATGCTCCAGAGGCGCAAGCTCCTTGCTTCGTAGGACGTGCCTATTTCGGTGGCGTGTGTTCGAACGGCAGTTTTGTGTAGCGCACCTTCTCCACTTCAATAATCAGAGCGACTCGTCCTTCTGGATTACGCATGGGAAACGGCTTACCTGTGTATTTGTGCGAAATGGGATCCATCGTCTTCAGGTCGGGATCGGGCCGTCGTTCAATAACGCATCCGCGGATCTGGACTTCCTCGTAGGGGTTGGTGAAATCCACGATCGACAATGCCACTCGCGGGTCGCGGCGAGTATTCTTTCCCTTGAGCGAGGTCTCTCCGGTGCAAATGACGATGTGCTCTGCTTCGCGGCCCACCCATACCGGCACAGACTGCGGGGAGCCGTCGGGCATGAGCGTGGCCAGGTGAGCGAAGTTGGGGCGGTCAATAAGTTGCTTCACGTCCAACGAGAGTGCGATTGGCATGCAGGCTCCCTCCTTATGGGTTCAAGGTAACCGGTTGATCAGCGAGGCGACGTACCCGGCTCCGAAGCCGTTGTCTATGTTTACCACGCTGACATTCGAGGCGCACGAGTTCAGCATACCCAGCAGAGCCGCCAACCCCTTGAACGATGCGCCGTAGCCGACACTGGTGGGCACGGCGATGACGGGAACGCCGACCAGTCCCCCGACGACGCTGGGCAACGCGCCTTCCATCCCGGCGCAAACAATTACTACGCGGGCCTTTGTCAGTGCCTCGCGATTGGCCAACAGGCGGTGAATACCGGCGACGCCCACATCGTAGAAATGCTGGACTTCGTTGCCCATGACTTCGGCGGTCACGACGGCCTCTTCGGCCACCGGGATGTCGCTGGTTCCGGCGGAGACCACAGCGATCATACCCTTGCCATATTTCGTGGGATCACGCTGCAGAACGACCGCTCGCGCAAGTTCGCGATATTCAGCGGCCCGGACTTTTTTCTTTACGGCCGCAAATTGCTTCGGATCGGCGCGGGTGGCCAGGATATTGCCACCGTGTTTGGCCAGACGGACGAAGATACCGGCCACCTGCGCCGGAGTCTTGCCCTCTCCGAGAATAATCTCGGGCATCCCGGTGCGCAGGGCGCGGTGATGATCGACCTTGGCAAAGCCGAGGTCTTCGAAAGGCAAGTGGCGCAGCCGCGCAACGGCATCGTCGGGCGTTATCTTGCCCTTGCGGACTTGCTCGAAAAGCTTGCGGATGGATTCGGCGTTCAAGAAGCACTCGGCAGTCAGCACTCGACCGGGCGGAGTCTAGCTTAGCACTTCACGGAAGGCTGAGTTCAGGCGTGGGCCGAGCGGGAGAGCGGGCGAGACAGCGAACGGAGTTTGGTAATCGCCGCGGAACAGACTTTACGTGCAAGGCCGGGCTCGTCGAGATGAGCCAGAAAGAGTCGACGCAGGCCGCTGGGCGTGACTTTGCCGGCGAGATAAGCGTCATAGATCTGGCTTCCGATGCGGTAACCCAAATCCCGCGCGGAGGATTCGAATCTGATTTCATCGGCGCGAACAGCTGCCTGCGCGGCCTTCTCCGAGGCTGCGCGGGACAACGGTGAGTCGTCCGCAGCCGGAGCCGGGCGCGAGGGATAAAGGACGCGCGAACCGAAAAAGGCTATGGCGTGTTCGACCACGTGTGCGTAGAAAACATCAATCGTCTTTCTGCGTTCCCCATTTCTTCTTGCGCCAATCTCATCCGCGCTTTCGCCATTGAGGCGCTGCGGCAAGCCCTGGCAAGCCTGATGCAGGAAGCGGGTGGCATCCTCGGCGGCGTGCACCATCTGGAATTCTCGGACATAGAAGGCGTTCACCTGCGGTAGATAGGCGCTGCCGCGTTCTTCGACGCTGGCAAGCATGGACTCGCGATCCTGTTCACTCACGCCTTTTCGCGAAAGCAATCGGTGCAGCATTGCGTCGGACGAGCCCCCATAAACCTCCGGGAGCATGTCGACCAGGAATCTCGGCTGCGTGCCGTTGTGCGGCGAGTAACGATTGATCTCGAGGAATCGGACCAGGCTGTCGATCAGGTTGTAGATCGTAGGTGCGAAGTCGGGACCGTCGTCGCAACGGCTCCACTGGTCGAGAAACAGGCGGTAGCTCTCGTATTTCTCGAGCGGCGTGGCGTTGAAGACGCACAGAACGTCGTCGTTGACTCGGACGGCTTCCACTTTGTCCGCCCGTTCTCCGGCGGCACGCCAGTAGAGCGCGTCAATGTTCTGCAGCACGGTGAGGACTCTTGCGCCACGCATCTGCTTCGACAGAACGCGCGGCAGGTGCCCGGGAGCAAGGTGTGACTCGCCGAACAGCACGAAAATGACGGCGTTGGGATGGCGTTCGCGGATTTCTGCGATCTTAGCGGCGGCATGGCGGTCGCGCGCGCCAATCTTGCGCAGATCCTCGCGCGGCATGCAATCGAGACCGTAAACAGCTTCGCCATGATCGCGCGCGGCAACGAGCAATTCGTGGAACGGAGCCCAGTCGTACCCCCAGTCGAGGTCGAACCGGACTCGCTGACGCAGTTCGTTCTCGTCGATTTCGCGGCGCCACCATTCGTCGAGGATGTGTTGGTCGCGGGCGAAAATGGTTTCTACCCCCAGGACTACAGGCCGGCCGCCGGCCAGCGCACACTGCTCGAGAAGCGATGCGGCGTAACGCTGGGCCGCCGGCAATGCATGATAGTCCCCGATGAGGACAACGTCGGCGGAGTGTAGCGCGTCCTGAATCTGCTGCGACTCAAGAAGAGAATCGTAGTTGCGAAAGGCCTGGTTGAACTCGCGCAGGTATTTGCGGCGGTTATGCGAATCCTGGGCGCTGATTTCGCGCTCCACTCCCGCCAGCGCGTGCAGTTGTGCAGCGCTGCGGCGAGATCGAAGATTGGTCGTCGATGCCATCTCAACTTCTAGCTGCTAGCTCCTGGCCATCTTGACTTCCGGTTTACCGACTCCCTATGCTCCGGTGTCGGGGCAAAGATCGAGTTGCCTCGTTCGGAAGTTTCATGGCCAATCAACCGCCACAAAATCTGACTGTCGCGACCACCGGGGCCAGCGGAGCCATCTTTCTGAAGCACCTCCTGCTTGCCGTTGGACGCGACCAGCGCGTGCAAACGGTAAACTTCATTGCCTCTGACAGTGCGCTGCGCGTCATGGCCGAAGAGTTGAACGTTAAAGGACGGTCCAACCTCGTCGGCCGGATCCTCGGCTTTCCCGGTGGCCGCTCCTCGCGCAAAATTCAAGTTCAATCCAATGCCGACATCGGAGCGAACGTGGCCAGCGGCTCTTATCCCGCCGACGCCATGATCGTCATTCCATGCAGCGTGGGCACTTTGGCCCGCATCGCCAACGGCGTCGCGTCGCACTTGATCGAACGCGCGGCAGACGTCTCGCTGAAAGAGAAGCGTCCGCTGGTGCTCTGCGTGCGCGAAACGCCGCTCAACAAGATCCACATCCGCAACATGTACCGTGCCGCCGACGCCGGAGCCACCGTCTTCCCTCTGATCCCGGCCTTCTACAACGGCCCTGCTTCCTTAGATGAGATGGCGCGCGAATTTGCCTTTCGTGTGCTGGCTCATCTGGGCCTTCCCCAGCCCGGGGCCTTTCGCTGGAAAGGCTGATGGATCAACAACTTGGCCGTCTAGGGAAAACCCCTATCCCCAGGAATATCGGCACCGTGAGGGTAGGATTTCAGTGTAGAGAGCCAAAGGTGCAGGTCCCAAGATGCCCGCCGGACATGTCCAAGCGGGGACGATTTCCCCTTGCCCATTTCCCGCGATTTCCAAAGCTGCAATCTCGATCTGATGGCGTAGAATGCGGCAAATTCCCGGGAAGGTGAGTTCATGTCCAGACGATGGCGCACAGAGGTGGTCGTGTTTGTGATTCTCGCGGCTGCCGCTTACGCGGCGGACGACCGCAATCCTCTAGCGGGCGATGCCAAGGCCGCCAAGGCGGGGGAATACGAGTTCCGCATCAACTGCGCTCTTTGTCATGGGCTGGGTGCACATGGCGGAGGGCGCGGCCCCGATCTTACGCGTGCGGTAAAGAAGCACACTCACTCCGACGCGGACATGTTTCAAGTCATCAGCAACGGCATTCCTGGCACCGCGATGCCAGCGAACGGCACCAACGGCCAAGGCGTAGGCATGACCGATGAAGAGATCTGGCAGATCATCACCTATATTCGCAGCCAGGAAGTGAAAGCTCCGGCGAAACCGCTGGGCAATGCTGTACACGGCAAGGATCTGTTTTATGGCGATGCGAATTGCTCCCTGTGCCACATGGTCGAAGGCAAGGGCGGACGGCTCGGGCCGGATTTGACGGCAGTCGGCGGGTCGCGCACGCGCGAAGCGATGATCGATTCGGTGCGCGATCCGAGTCGAAGGCTGGCGTGGGGACTGACCGAAGCCACGAAGGAATTTCCGCACGAGTATGAGAGCGTTACGGCAGTGACGGCCGACGGGAAGGAAATCAAGGGTGTGACCCTGAATGAAGATTCCTTCAGCGTGCAGATCATGGACTCGAACGAGCAGATTCATCTGCTGAAAAAAGACAAACTGCGATCGTTCCAGAAGAGCCGGCAATCGGCGATGCCCAAGTACGATGCTGACGTCTTGAGCGACAAAGATCTTGAGGACATCGTGGCTTACTTGATCAGCGTGGGGGCCAAATGAAGGGGCGCGGAGTTTTCGTGAAGTTCGCGATTGCAATCTTCGAGTGCGTTTTGATTGCCGGCCCATTAGCGCACGCGCAGGTCACGTTCGAACGCCTGCTGAATGCGGCCAAGGAACCTCAGAACTGGATGACCTACTCTGGCGACTATTCCGGAAAGCGGTTCAGCCAGCTCGATCAGATAAACGCAACGAATGCGCACACGATGGTTGCGAAGTGGGTGTATCAAACCGGAGCGACCGGAAAGCTCGAGACTACACCCCTAGTCGTCGACGGAATCCTATATGCGACCGGACAAGACGACCGCGCATTTGCGCTCGATGCACGCACCGGGCGGCCCATCTGGATGTACCAGCGACAACTCCCGAGCGATATTCGTCCGTGCTGCGGACGAGTGAATCGCGGGCTGGCGATTCTCGGCGACAAGGTTTTTATGGGGACGCTGGATGCCCATGTGATCGCGCTCGACGCAAAGACCGGAAATGTGGTGTGGGACGTAGTCGCCGCGGACTATCGCACGGGCCACAGCTTTACGGTAGCGCCGCTGGCGGTGAAGAATCTGGTGGTGATCGGCGTGTCTGGCGGCGAGTACGGAGTGCGCGGATTCATTGACGCCTACGACGCCGCGACGGGCGAGCGCAAGTGGCGGTTCTATACCGTTCCGGGTCCAGGCGAGCCGGGACACGACACATGGGAAGGCGATTCGTGGAAAGTGGGCGGCGCTCCAGCGTGGAACACAGGGACCTACGACGCGGCCACAAATCAGATCTTCTGGCCGACGGGGAATCCCGCGCCGTCGAACCGTGGCGAGGGACGTGCCGGCGACAATCTCTACAGCAATTCCTTCCTGGCTCTGAATGCCGACACGGGCAAGATGAACTGGTACTTCCAGTTCACCAAACACGATGAGCACGACTGGGACGCGACCCAGGTTCCGGTCATGATCGACTCGGGCGGCAAGCATCTGATCGCGCAGGCGAACCGCAATGGATTTTTCTACGTACTCGATCGCACGACCGGCAAGCTAGTCTCGGCCACTGCATACGGCAAGACCACGTGGAGCGACACGAAAGACGCAGACGGGCGTCCGGTGGCGAAGAAGGAAGCATCGCCCACGCTTGAGGGACACACTGTGTGCCCAGGGGCGCTGGGGACCACGAACTTTATGGCGCCGACGTACGACTCGCAGACGGGCTTGTTCTACGTGACGGCGCGCGATCAGTGCGACATTTTCAGCACGGCACCACAGCCCTACGAAGCCGGGCACGCGTATTACGGCAGCGCTTACTTTCCTTCAGAGGAGGCCAGACCTTACCTGGGATTCCTGAAGGCGATCGATCCGGCGACGGGCGAGGTGAAGTGGAAGTTTCAGCACACGTCGCCGACGTGGTCGGGAGTGCTGTCGACTGCCGGCGGCCTGGTCTTCAGCGGCGACGCTGAGGGGAACTTCATCGCCTTCGACGCCGCGTCTGGCAAACCGCTATGGCACTTCCAGATGGGCGGCGCAGTCTACGCCGCGCCCATAGCGTTCGCGGTCGACGGAAAAGAGTACGTAGCGATCGCGGCCGGTAGCGCGGTGTATGCGTTCGGGCTGCCCTGATTGTGTAGGGGCGGACGCCTTCGTCCGCCCCGAGTCGCGCAGCGACGAGTGTTCCTGCAGGAACGAAGCGTCATGACGGTATGGGCTGTACAATTGCGTCATGACACGCAAGCCTAAGAAAAGAAGGCAAAAGTCGCGAGCACGGCGGGGCACCATCGATCGCCTGTTTGCCTCGGTTGAGGATGACCTGTTTTCGCTGGCGGAGGAGGAGGCGGGACCGGAGCCGCGCTGGAACCGTCCGCGAAAGCAGCGGATCTCGCTGCG
>JADGNQ010000305.1 GCA_017883385.1 Candidatus Sulfotelmatobacter sp. | reverse complement strand
TCAGTGACCACCGCGCCGGGCCGCGTCCGCGTCCGAGGCCAGATCCTTCAAAAGCTCGCGGAACTGCCCAGACTGGCCGATGAAGAGCCCATCCCCGGTGAGCGCGTTCACCGCTCCCATGGCCGCGCCTTGGGTCTCGGTGGGACGAATGATGGAGCAGGGTGGGAATTGACGGCTGAGAAAAGCCGTGGGTTCGGGCATGATCAGGTTGGTTTGGAAGTTCTCCCCACCGAATGGTGGAGAATTCAGGTCAGGAAAGGTGACGGAGACGCCGGTCACGGGATCGATCACGTTGTCTGCGGGGAGGACGTTTCCTGCCTTGTCCTGCCAGGTCTGGAAGTGGCAGATTTCGGTTCCGCCAATGCTGAGCAGAATCCGCAGAACCTCTACGTTGGTGGCTCTCTGCGCCAGTTGGGGATAGAGGCTGCTGCCGCCCTGCTCGATCCACGCGAAGTGAAATCCCGCAGTGTTGGCGACCGCCTGAAGGAAAGCGGCGTTGCTTACATCGCTGTCGGTTCGGGGAATCGCGGTATGTTGCCCCACCGCCAGGGTCGGAATCGCGTGCCGGAACTTGTCTCCCAAGTCGGGGTTGCCGCCGCGACTGCGGTAGCGAGTCCACCAATCGGTGTGCACAGTGAGCTGTGTCAGGTTGGTGATACGGCCGAATGTTTTGTTGGATCCGGTCGCCTGGCTGGCGGGAAGAGTGCGAAAGGCGTCGAGGCTTATGGTGTTCGCGCCCTTCGATGCGAGGTAAGCGTTAAGGAACACTTCGTGGGTCAACTCGTCTTCGGTGTTGTCGTGGATGTACTGCGCCATGTCAGTGTCCAACTGATTGACGTCGGAAGTGTAGTCGGGGTTCCCTCCGGTGGGCTGTGAAGGATAGCCGGGAATCAGCTTGCTCGCCAACTTTGAGACTTCGTTATCTTGAGTTCCGGCGAGTTCCTGATACTGCAACCAGATATCGCTCTCAATGATTTCGGCGGCGGCGACAAAGCGGAGGATGGCTGCATCGCCCTTACTGAGAGAGCCGTTGCCGTCTTCCGCCTCCGCTCCGACGCGCAACAATGGGGCGACGGAGAGGGCTGCCCCGGCGACACCCAGGCCCTTGAGAAACGAGCGCCGCTGAAGCTCGCGCGACGGTTGTGGATTCGGTTGATCGTTGGCTGCTTGATCGTTGGATTGCTGGTTTGTTTCCGTGGTCAGAACAGTGGAGGGCGATTTACCGTTGCTCATGATCTTACACTCCAGATTTTTTATGCGATGACGTTGCGGATCGAGGCAGGGACTTCGAATCAACGTGAGTGGAGGATACGGGCGATGGACAGGGACGCGTGTCACGAGAAGGTTTGAGAGTTGTAAAAGAATCGTCTCGTCGGTCGCCGTCCGGCACGTTCGAGAATCAACGCCGAGAAGGTCGAGGCCAAGCAACCTTCTGGTCCACGGTAGAATCTGGGTTAGCGGAAGGGTTCATGCGCCGCTACTTCGCCAGCGCGCGGACTTCGTCGCCGGGGAAAAGATGAAGGAGAAGAGCTTCACGGCGCTCCACCGGCCGAACTAGGCGGCCAACGCCATGTTTGGCTTGCACGTTTGACCGGCTGAGAGCACAATCTAGGTGATGCAAAACGCGCATCAGGCTGGAATGTGTAGCCCGGATGCTCGCCACTCGGAGGATGTTGATATGAAGAACCGCATATTCGTCGCTCTGCTCTTATCCGCCGTACTCGCTCTTCCGGGGTTCGCGCAGCAGACCACTTCAACCGGTCAGGCTGCTCCCGCGCCTCAGAGCGGGGAGGCGAGGGAACCTCTGCCGCCCCAGACCAGCACAAACTTCTGGGATGGTGACGACCCTAACCTCATCAATCTGGTCACGCACCCGTTTGCCAGCAAGAAGTACGTGCAGAGAATGACTCGGCCGATCAAGGACCGCCTGAACGAATTGGATGAGATTACGCAATCCAACCGTGGCGCGATTCGAGACGTGGATACCCGCGCCCAGCAAGGCATCCAGTTGGTCTCGGAGAAGACCAGCCTGGCCGATCAGCACGCGACCGACGCCGCCAACAAGGCACAGTTGGCGCAGACGACCGCCACCCAAGTCTCGACCCGCGTTGCCACCACGGAGCAGATGGTGGGCAATCTCGACCAATACAAGGGCAGCGCTCAGACTGAGATTCGGTTCCGTCCGGGACAGAGCACTCTGAGCAAGCAGGCCAAGGATGCGCTGGACGAGATGGCCGCGCCGTTGAAGGATCAGCGCAGCTACATCATTGAAGTGCACGGGTTCTCCTCAGGTCACGGTCAGGCCGCGATTGCCTCTGCACAGAAAATGGCGGACTCAGTGGTGCGTTACCTGGTGCTTAACCACCAGATCCCGGTCTATCGCATCTACGCGCTAAGCATGGGCAACACGCCGGTAGAAGGAACTGCGGCGAAGCACGTCAGCGGCGGGCGCGTGGAGGTCAACGTGATGAAGAACGATCTGGTGAGCTCAGCGCAGTAGGTTCCGCCTCGTTTGCATTTGTCATCCCGAACGAAGCGAGGGACCTGGGTTCTTGCTTGGATCGGCAGTCCGGTGGCCGCAAGCAAAAACCCAGGTCCCTCGCTTTGCTCGGGATGACATGTTTGGGGCTACCGGGATGACATGTTTGTGGCTACCCAAGTTGTGGCTACGCTGCCATCTCGTACAGGAACTCCACGTACGAGCGCACCGCGCCGTCCATGCCCTGAACCTTGGGATTGGCGGATTCGATCAAGAAATACTCGTCGGGCGCGTGCGCGCCGTCGCCATGCCCGAGGCCGAAGCCACCCGCGGGCAGGTGCAAGGGATCACCAGTGAACACGTAACCCGGCCACGATCCGGGACTGCGCGGCAACACGATGGGATCAATCCCCTTCGCACGGTAAACCTTCAGCTCGGTCTGAATGATTTTGGCGTCGGCCGATGTGCTGTTGGGGTCATAGCCGCCGGTCATGTTGACCTCGATATCGGGGAATCCCTGCTTAGCCAAGTGGACCTTCAAGGCGGCGAGTGCTTCGGCAGCGGTCATGTCGGGAACCAGGCGTAAGTCGAGTTTGGCGACGGCGCGATGCGGCAGGATCGTCTTGCCGCCGGGGCCCGTGTATCCGCCGACCAGGCCCTCAATGTTGACGGTGGGCCGGGATAACAGCATTTCGAGCGACTCCTGCCAGCCGACGTCGTTGATCCAGTGCTTGACGCCGTAGGCCTGCTTGGCGATGTTCTCGTCCATGCGTTTTGCGGCTGAGGCGATCATCTGCTCTTCCGCATCGGAGAGTGGGCGGGCTTTGTCGGCGAACCCGGGGATGGCAGGCTGGTTCCCGTCGGTGGAGACAAGCGTGTTGAGGGCGTGAATGAGGCGCCACGCGGGACTGTCGATGCGGGCCTTCTCGCTGGAATGAACGTCGTGGGTGGGACCGCGTCCCCAGCGCTCGCCGCTGGAGACAAGTTCGAGTTCAACTACGCCTTTAGCGCCCAAGGCGACAGTGATGCTGCCATCGAGATCCTGCGAGGCTTCCGGCAGGAAGATTCCTTCCGTCTTCTTGAGGGCAGCGATGACTTCGGGGCGGCGCACGATTTGGGGAAAGTGCGGTGATCCAATTTCCTCTTCGCCTTCGGCCACCAGCACGAAGTTCACGGGGAGTTTGCGTCCGGCGCCGCGGATGGCGTGGAGTGCGGCGAGGAAAGTGGCTTGCGGACCTTTCTGGTTGACTGCGCCGCGCCCGATGATGACCTTGCCGAGGCCGGGCTTGTCGACGAGCGCGGCGTCCCACGGCGGCGACGACCACTCCGACGGGGTAACCTGCTTCACGTCGTACATCAAGTAGACGCCGATGGTGCGCGGAGCGCCGGCGTCGAGAGTGGCGAAGATTCCGGGCTGGCCGTCGGTGGGGATTTTTGTAACCGACTGAAAGCCGGCATCACCCAGCATCTGCATGGTCAGGTCGCAGCCTTCGCTGACACCACGATTCTCAGCGGCGATCGAGGGCTGGCGAATCCATGCTTGCAGGCGCTTCACGGATTCGTCGTGGCGTTTTTCAATCTCAGCGAAGATTGGTTTGAGGTCGGCCTGTTCGGCGTGCGTGAGACGTGGCAGAGTAAGCGCCGCGGCGGTGGCGGCAGAGCCAACAACAAAATCTCGTCGATTCATGGACGAGAGAGTAACGCGGACGCGGAGCGATGTCTACGGCGTTGGCGTAAACAGCCATGAGTTAGTATGTGTGAGGGGTAGAGGAGAACGGGCATGAAAACGTTTGTCATTGGGCTAATCCTGGGAATGATCGCGGTTCCTGTGCTGGTCTACCTGTATTTCGCTTCGGGCAGAGCCCCTGTGGCAACGTCGGCGGCGCCGATGCCGTTTGAGAAGATGCTGGCCGGTAAGGCACTGCATGCGAGGATGGACAAAGAGATGCCGAAGACAACACCGCCCATCAGCGCGGACGAAGCCACTTATG
>JADGNQ010000027.1 GCA_017883385.1 Candidatus Sulfotelmatobacter sp. | reverse complement strand
CAGAAAATCTTTGAGCTGGGGATAGAGCTTGTCGTCGCCGAAGTCGCCAGCAAAGTAGTAGAAGCGGCGCGTGAACCACTCCCAGAGATCGTCTTCAATGCATTCTCCGCAGTACGCCTTGACGTCGTCATGAACTCTTTTTCGGAATTCATCGTTCGACATCTGGGTGCGCGCCACGCCCACCACGGCAAACTCGCGCGAGAGCAGGCCGGCCCGCGCCAGGTTGTAGAGCGCGGGAATCAGCATGCGCCCCGTCAGATCGCCGGCTGCGCCGAAGATCACCATTACGCAGGGGTCGCCCTGCTTGCCGATGCGCGGCGGTGCTGCTGCTGTCGGTTGTTCCGCTAATTCAGCCATGAATGAGTCCTCTGAGGTCTTTGCCCGGAGTTAGCAAGCAGCAAACCAGTTCAGCGCAGGCTGGAGCTCTTTCTGCGCACTTTCTGCGAACCCCGGGACGGAGCCAGCGGTTTCTTGATTGTCGTCGGCGCCGTCTTCTTTGCTGGTGCCGGTTTTGCCGCGCCTGCCTCCACGTGTCCGCCGAATTTCTGACGCATGGCGGAGAGCATCTTTTCCGCGAACGTATGCTCCTGCCGCGAGCGGAAACGCACGAAAAGCGCTGCAGTCAACACATCCACCGGTACGGCCTCTTCGAGCGCCGCCTGAATCGTCCAGCGGCCTTCTCCGGAATCCTGCACGAATCCTTCGTATTCCGAGAGCGTGGGATTCTCCGTTAGCGCCATCGCAGTCAAGTCCAGCAGCCAGGAACTGACCACGCTACCGCGCCGCCACACTTCCGCGATGTCGGGCAGATTCAGGTCGTAACGCATGTCCTCAGGCAGATCTTTGCAGGTCGCATTCTTGAAAATGTCGAAGCCTTCCGCATAGGCCTGCATGATCCCGTACTCAATCCCGTTGTGCACCATCTTCACGAAATGACCTGAACCTGACGGGCCGCAGTGAATGTAGCCGTCCTCGGCAGTGCCAGCGAGTTTCTCACGGCCCGGCGTTTTCGGAATGTCACCCTTGCCCGGGGCCAGCGTCTTGAAAATCGGGTCCAGCCTCTGCACCGCTTCTTTCGGACCGCCAATCATCATGCAGTAACCGCGGTCCAGTCCCCAGACACCGCCGCTGGTTCCCACGTCGATATAGTGAATGCCTTTGCTCTTCAGTTCATTCGCCCGGCGCACGTCATCTTTGAAGTAAGAGTTGCCGCCGTCGATGATGGCGTCGCCCGCCTGCATTTTCGCGGCGAGTTTCTGCACCGTCGCCTCCGTCGGACCGCCGGCGGGAACCATGATCCATACCGCGCGCGGAGGTGTCAGCTTGGCAATCAGGTCTTCGAGCGATGACGATCCTGTCGCGCCCTCGCCGGCCAATCCCTTCACTGCATCTGCGCTGAGATCAGAAACCACCAGCTGATGTCCACCGCGCATGAGCCGCCGCGTCATATTGGCGCCCATGCGGCCCAGACCTACCATTCCCATTTGCATGCTTTGCTCCTCTCTGTGGCGCCGGACCGTTAGAGCGCTTTCTGCACCGCCGCCAGCAGAGCTGCCAAACCCGCTCTTACATTGCTCCCCAGATGTACCCGCAGCGCCCGCCTTCCACGCTCAGCCAATACCTGGAAGTCTCCGCGCGCCTGCGCCGCTTTCACGACTCCGAACGTAAATTTCTGTCCCGGAACCGGCAGTTCGACCGGATCATCGCAAGTTATTTGTAGAAATACTCCTGAATTCGGCCCACCCTTGTATGCCTGCCCAGTCGAGTGCAGGAAACGAGGGCCAAATCCCAGACACGTTGCCACGCCCTTCTTGTCGCGAACCGCGTGGCGCAGAGTCTGCAAGGTCAGTTCGTGCTCGGCGTTCATTTGGATGTAGCCGAGCACCGCGAAATAATCTCCGGCTTTGAGGCGAGCCAGAAGTGCTTTGAGATATCCAGCGAGCGACTGGTCACCGCCCGCGGCTTTCGCCAGTTCCGCAGCATTGATTTCGTCGGTGAACAGCTTGATGCCGGAATCTTCGACGATCGGTTTTTCCGCCGGCAGGGAGCCGGTCTTCTCGTACTCGGAGGTCAAACTCTTGGTCGCGATTTTGCTGGCTTCAACGTCGGGCTGGTTGAAGGCATTGATTCCGATGATGGCGCCGGCTACGGCCGTAGCAATCTCCCAGCGGAAAAATTCAGCGCCAAGGTCGTACGTGTTCGCCATCGCGATGCGCACGACCGGATGCCCCGCCTTCTCGATTGCGGCCACTTTCGCATCCTGGTCGGCGTCTGCACCCGACTCCAGCCGAACGTAAACAAACACGCGGTCTTTGCCGTAGACGTCTGGCGCGGCCAGACTCTCACGGTCGACAGGGATAATGCCTTTGCCGAGTTTCCCGGTCGACTCGGCGAGCAGTTGTTCGAGCCACGCGCCCAGATCGGAAATGCCCGGGGAAGTAATGATGGTGACTTTGTCGCGCCCCGTTGTGGCCGCTGTCCCGAGGATGATGCCCAGTGCGGCGCCGGGATTTTCCTCGATGGCTACGCTTGGCCCACAGGCGTTCACCATCTCCGCCGTCCGGGTAAGAAACTTCTTCGTGTCCATGCCCATGACCGCCGCGGGCACCATGCCGAAGTTCGACAGGGCAGAATAACGCCCGCCGATCGAGGGACGTCCGAAGAAAACATGCAGGAAGCGATCCGTCTCGGCCACTTGTTGCATCTTCGATCCAGGATCGGTGATGGCGATGAAGTGACTGCCCACTCTGACCGCACCCACTGCTTGCTTTGTGCGCTCGAAGAAATACTGTTTGAAGATGTTGGGCTCGAGCGTGCTACCCGACTTGCTGGAGACGATGAAGAGCGTCTTGGGAATATCGATCTGATGCTCGAACGCTTTGACCTGTGCGGGATCGGTCGAATCAAGTACGTGCAATGTGGGATAGTGGGTGGCCCTGCCGAACGTCATGCGCAAGACTTCCGGACAGAGACTCGAACCGCCCATGCCCAGAAGCAGGACGTGCTGGAAGGTGCGCTGCTGAACTTCCTTGGCAATCTTCTGCAGTTGGTCCTGCTGTGCAATCTGCTCTTCGACGATGTCGAGCCATCCCAGCCAGTTGGCTTCGTCAGCGCCCGTCCAGAGCGTGGCATCGCGCTCCCACAAGCGCTGCATCTTGCCGCCCGATTGCCAGTCGGTGCTCGTCGCTTTCACTGCGGTGGCCAGGGTCTCGGGCAGGGAACTCTTCAGTCCGCTCACGGATCTTTCCTTTCGCGATCTATCCTTTTTGCTGCGTGCTTTTCGCCACTGCGGCCAGCAGTTTGTCAAAGGCGTCGGCGAACAACTTCACGCCGTCATCGGTAAGCTTGTCGGTAACTTCTTTCATCGAAATGCCTGCGTGCGCGAGATCCTGCATGACTTTGGCTGCGCCTGCCACATCTTCGGTGAGTGCATTACGGAGTTGGCCGTGGTCGCGGAAGGCGTCGATCGTCGCCGGAGGCATGGTGTTGACGGTATCCTTCCCGATCAACTCCTCAATGTAGATGACGTCGCGATAGTTCGGGTTCTTTGTGCTCGTGCTCGCCCAGAGCACGCGCTGGGTCTGGGCTCCCTTGGCCGCAAGTGCCTCCCAGCGTGGTCCGCCGAAAATGCGCTGGTAGCTCTGATACGTGAGCTTGCCATTGGCAATGGCGACCTTGCCTAACAGGCTCTTCAACAGAGCTTGCTGGTTCGCGTCAGTCGTCGCTTTGAGCTTGTCATTCAACATTGCGTCGATCAGTGTGTCGATGCGGCTGATAAAAAAGCTGGCGACGCTCGCCATTTTTTTCAAATTGCCGCCTCGCGACGCCAGATCTTCGAGTCCGGCGACGTAGGCCTCGGCAACTTTTTCGTAGACTTCCTGCGCAAACAGCAGCGTGATGTTGATGTTGATGCCTTCGCCGATCAATTGCCGGATCGCCGGCAATCCCTCCGTCGTGCCCGGGACTTTGATCATGACGTTCTCGCGCTGCACGGCCTTCCACAGGCGGCGAGCCTCGTCGATCGTCTCTCGCGTTTTGCGCGCCAGGTAGGGCGAGACTTCCAAGCTGACATACCCATCGCGGAAGTTGGACTCGTCGTAGACGGGACGCAGCGTGTCGGCAGCATCCTGAATGTCGCGAATGGCGATCTGCTCGAACCGGCCGGTGGTATCGAGATCGCTGCGCGAGGCGAGAGACTTCAGAAAATCGTCATACAGCGAACTGTCGGCGATTGCCTTCTCGAAGATGGCCGGGTTCGAAGTCATTCCTCGCAGTCCGTCTTCGGCAATCAACTGCTTGAGCTTTCCGGTGGTGAAAAGATCGCGCCGGATGTAGTCGAGCCACATCGACTGGCCGTAGTTGAGCAATTCCTTGAGCGGATTCTTGGTTGCTTTCGACGTTTCCAGAACTCCAGTTGGTTGCACGGATGACCTCCTAGTGATTCCCCATTTCCCCATTCGTAGAGACGTAGCTTGCTACGTCGCTGCCGCTAGCGCCTCGATTCCATGCGTCAGTGGTGCTGTGGCAGAGACGTAACAAGTTACGTCTCTGCGACTTAATTTCCGGACATGGCCGCGCGCGCTTCTGCCACGACTTTGTCTGCGGTAAACTCAAAAAACTTCAACAGATCTTTCAAGGGCGCTGACGCTCCAAAGCGATGCATTCCCACGTTCCGCCCCTTGAGGCCGGTGTAACGCCCCCAGCCGAAGGTCGCGGCCATTTCCACCGAAACCCGTGCTGTGACGTCAGACGGCAGCACGCTTTCTTTGTATGCCGCATCCTGCTGTTCAAAGATTTCACACGAGGGCATGCTGACCACCCGCGCCTTGACGCCATCGGCGTTCAATTTCTCGTACGCGTCCACGCACAGTGACAGTTCACTCCCTGTCCCGATCAGAATCACGTCGGGGTTTCCACCCGCATCAGCCAGCACGTATGCTCCCTTAGCCACGCCGGTAGCGGGGGCATACTTGGCGCGATCCAGGGTTGGCAGATTCTGGCGAGTCAATACGAGCGCCGCCGGCGAGTGTTGCAATTGCGCGATGATCTTCCATGCCTCGACGACTTCGTTCGCATCGCCGGGACGCAGTACGATCAGATTCGGCATGGCCCGCAACGACGCCAGTTGCTCGATCGGCTGATGCGTCGGCCCGTCTTCGCCAACGCCGATCGAGTCGTGCGTGAAGACGAAGATGGAAGGGATCTCCATCAGCGCCGCCAGCCGGATGCTGGCGCGCATGTAGTCGCTGAAATTGAAGAAGGTGGCTCCGAAGGCTCGAATGCCCGACACGATCAGCCCGTTCACGCTCGCGCCCATCGCGTGCTCACGCACGCCGAAATGCAGGTTGCGTCCGGCAGGGGTGGCCGCCTGAAATTCTCCCGCACCTTCGAACTTCAGCGTGGTTTTGTTCGAGGTCGCGAGGTCGGCCGATCCGCCAATGAGCCATGGAATATTTTGCGCCAAAGCGTTCAGAACCTTGCCGCCGCTTTCCCGCGTGGCGATGCCTTTAGGGTCGGCGGGAAACGTCGGCAGGTTCTTATCCCAGCCCGCGGGCAGTTCGCGGTGCTGCATGCAGCGCAGACGCTCCGCCAAGTCAGGAAACTCTTTCGAGTATTCCGCGAAAAGATCGGACCATTGCGCGTGCAGATCGTGGCCCCGCCTCCCGATGCCTTCGCGGAAGTGCTCGCGCACGCCGTCGGGTACCAGGAACTTGGCATCCTCCGGCCAGCCGTAGAACTTCTTGGTCAGTTTGACCTCTTCTTCGCCCAAGGGCTCGCCGTGCGCGGCATTGCTGTCTTGCTTGTGGGGCGAGCCGTAGCCGATGTGGCTGTCAACGATGATCAGAGTCGGCCGGTCGGTTGTCTTGTGGAAGGTTTCGAACGCCCGCGCCAGCATCTCCAGATCGTTTGCATCGGCCACGCGCGTGACGTTCCATCCGTATCCCACAAAGCGCGTTGCCACGTCTTCGCTGAACGACCAATTGGCGGGGCCGTCGAGGGTGATGTGATTGTGGTCGTACATCCAACAGAGGTTGGAAAGTTTCAGATGTCCGGCGAGTGAAGCGGCTTCGCCCCCAATGCCCTCCATCAAATCGCCATCCGAACACATCGCGTACACGTTGTAATCGAAAATCTCCAGCCCGGGACGATTGAAGTTCGCCGCCTGCCATTTGCCCGCGATGGCCATGCCAACGCTGTTGCCGACGCCCTGGCCCAGCGGTCCGGTCGTGGTTTCAATTCCAGAAGTCAGGTGCGACTCCGGATGCCCCGGAGTCCGGCTCCCCAACTGGCGGAAGCGCTTGATCTCCTCCATCGGAACCGCGAGTTCCTTCGAAACCTGGCCGTGCTTGTCGACCTGTCGCACCTCCGCGAGATGGAGCATGGCGTACAGCAACATGGAAGCGTGGCCGTTGGAGAGCACGAAGCGGTCGCGATTGAGCCAGGTGGGATCGGCGGGGTCGTAGCGAAGAAATTCCTGCCACAGGCAATAAGTCACCGGGGCAAGTCCCATAGGCGCGCCCGGATGGCCCGAGTTCGCCTGTTGCACCGCATCAATCGCCAGAGTTCGAATCGTGTTGATGCACAGCGTCTCCAGTTGCTGCCCTGTGGCCAATACCTGTTCACTGGCTACCATGCGACTTCGCTCCTCCCGCCGGGCAATTCTCCCGGCGCGCGATTAGGCCAAAACCAATTAGAGTTTCCGATAACAGAAAGGGTTCAGTATGCAGAAAGTGTATCAATTTCCGCGAGCACGTGGATTGAGCTGCGGTGAAAAACTGGCAGTGCCGAGGGGGGAGGTCGCTATTTCAAGAGTTGGAGGTAACTGCTCTCGCTGTGGGAGTCGCGGGTCGTTTCCTGCACGAACTTGAGGAACTGGCGCAGACTGTCGCGCTCGGCCGGGACCATACCCTCGAAGCGGACTCGCACCCCGTTGGCAGGGCCGCTACGGGTGACGACTCCGCTGAGCGCGAAGCCTTTTACCCATATCTTCCCGTTGGCTAGCCAAAGGCCGATCTCCACCTTCGCTCCGGGCTTGACCGGGCTTGCCGTTTCAATCAGACATCCGCCTACGCCGGTGTTGGACAGATTGCCCCAGATCGGAGCCGGGGCATCGTCAACGTGTAGTTCGACCGCTACGAAGCACTTGATGCGCGGGTGGCGCCGACGGTCGCTACCCCAGTTCGGGCTGTACAAATCGGGCGCGAAAGGAGGCGTTGCCGACGCAGGGGTAGTAACTGGGAGCGGCTGAGGAGCGGCTTCTGCCGAGGTGGACTTGCCGGTTGCGGGTGTACCCGTCGCCGAGACCCCAGCCTTGATTTCGCGCATGGCCGTGAGCAGGGCTGCTTCCCGCTTCTCAGGCGGAGCTTCTCGATAGGCCTGCAGCAGCTTCCCCACATGCCGGACAAGGTCCGGGTCGGACAATATTTTGGTCCAGTCGGTTCCTGTTGCCGTGCTCATGGAATGCACTTCTTCCGTTTCCTTAGTGTAAGGCTCTCGTCTAGGTTGGACTGAAGGTCACCGTCGTTCAAGATGACCTTAGTCACATAGTTCCGGTTTCCTGCGTTTGGTTCGCGAGGTCTTCATTCTCAGCTAAGAATCGATCCGTTCAAGACCCTGGACATAGCCTGCGAGAGCCTTGGCTTCTGGCTCGGAGAGCGAAAGGAATTCGAAGCCATAGTGATATCCCCGCCGGTGCCGAAGCACTGCCCGCACAGCCCAAGGCTGAGGCATAGCCGGAAGAGAAAAGGCCAAAGCTGCAACTTCGCCCAGCGTGAGTTCCGCTGCAATCAATACGCCGATTCCGCCTTCCGATAAGTCTCTGCAACGGCCTCCGAGGCGCAGGTGTCCCTTTCCGGAGAACAGCGTCACGGTGACGGGAAAGTCCGACCGGTAGCGCGGGTGCCTACGCTGGCGCCGCTCGGTTGCACGATTCGGCGCCTTTCCTGGCTGGGATGACATGGTGGGCAGATTCCTGAAATTCGTGGATCCGGACCGGAAGATTGAGTGAGTTATTGACCCTCGAACGTAAGTTGGACCACCTCAGTGGTTTCGCTTTGTGCGGGCTCGAATTTCCATTTCTTAACGGCGTCGGAGGCTGCTTCCACTAGAACCGGGCTTCCCCCAACGATTCGGGTAGATTTGACGATGCCATTCGGTCGTACGATCGCTTCAATCTTCACTGTTCCCTGTATGCGCATTCTCCTCGCAAGCTCAGGGTAGGTGGGCGCGACCCGCGCTGTAACCTTTCGGTCCGAAGTAGGCGGCGCAAAGGTAGTCTGCGCCAGTAATGGGCTCAATGAGATGACAGCCATGGCAACAATTGCAGCGAGCTTTCGCACGAGCGTTCCCCTCCATTTGCAAGCTTAGCGGGCCTCGCAGGACGAGGGCAAAGTACGGAGGGATGTTGGACTTTAGATGCTAGATTTCTTGCTTCGGAGTTTTCCAATTCCTGCGTTGGTTGATCAGCTTGCCCGCCGAGGGATTGGGGGAATAAGATTCAGGGTCGCTGTGCAAGCTAATCTCAAAATGTTGCATCGCGAACAGCTGCAAACGAATCAAAACTCACAATTTAGCCTATGTACCGGAAAAGTGTCCCAGGTCTCCGTTTGAGTGTGTCGGGACGATTGCCGAACCAAAGATGCGGTGCCCATTGAAGGTTACCGGAAGACTGTTTTCATTCTTGATGTTAGTGCTGTTGGCCGCTCCACAGCTCATGGCTCAGGGCGGAGTGCCTACTCCGAGCGTTTCGCTCCCCGGCAGTCAGAACCCTTTTCTGGGCAGCGAACCCGACGGTAAGGCTCGCCCGGAAGTCCTGCAGATCGATTTCAAAGACGCGATTGATCGCGGCTTGCGAAACAATCTTGGTCTGCTGCTGGCCGGAGACCAGACCCAGATGGCTCGCGGGGAGAGGTGGAAAGAACTGAGCGAGCTTTTGCCCAACCTCAGCGCGCGGGTGCAGGAGAACGTGCAAACCCAGAGCCTCGCCGTGCTTGGGTTCAGCAAACTTTTCCCGGGGAGCGGTATTCCGCGGGTGGTTCCTGCGTTCAACTATTTCGACGCGCGCGCTTCTCTCAGCCAATCGATATTTAATTTCAAGAACGTTGAGAAAGAGCGCGCCGCTTCGGAGAGCCTGAAGGCCGCGCAATTCAGCTACAAAGACGCGCGGGAGATCGTCGTGCTTGCGGTGGGCAACTCCTACCTGCAGGCGATTGCTGCCACGGCGCGCGTGGAAACTGCGGACGCGCAGGTCAAGAACGCTCAGGCTCTTTACGGCAAGGCCGCCGACCAGAGGAAAGCTGGACTGAGTCCAGCCATCGATGCGCTGCGATCGCAAGTTGAACTGCAAACCCGCCAGCAGCAACTCATCGTAGCGCGCAACGAACTGGCCAAACTCAAACTGAGTGTGGCGCGAGTCATCGGCCTGCCGCCGGGACAGGAATTCGTCCTCACCGAGAAGGCACCGTACCAGGCGCTAACGGCTTTGCCGCTGGAGACATATTTGCAGCACGCTTACGCGTCACGCGCGGACTATCAGGCGGCGCTGGCGCATGTGCGGGCGGCGGAACTGTCGCGGCACGCGGCCGCGGCGGGACGTTATCCCACGATCGATTTGAGTGCGAATCTCGGCGACATCGGCGTGACGCCCTCCCAATCGAACGGGACCTGGCAAGTGAATGGAGGTGTTAACATCCCCATCTTTGCCGGCAACCGCGTGCACAGCGATGTGCTTGAGGCTGACGCCCAACTGAAGCAGGCGCGTTCTCAACTCGGAGATCTTCATGGGCGCATTGATTACGAAGTCCGCAGCGCGTTGCTTGACCTGAACGCCGCCGCCGAGCAAGTGGAGGTGGCACGCAGTTCGGTGGATTTGGCGGAGCAGGCCCTCGCCCAATCGCAGGACCGATTCACCGCAGGCGTCGCCGACAACCTCGAGGTGGTCCAGGCCCAGGAAGCCCTGGCCGGCGCCCATGAGAGTTACATCCAAAGCCTTTACGCCCACAACTTATCGAAGGTGGAACTCGCGTATGCCATCGGCGACGCGGAACAGGGCGTCAAGCGATACTTGAAAGGCAGCCAATAGCGTATGGCAGAAACCACACAAACCCCGCCTGCCGAGGTCAAACACCCCGAAACTGGCGCCAAGCCGTTGCGGGCCGGCGAAGAGGACTTGCGCGCGCGTTCGTCTCGAACTGGCACCGCCGGTTTCCGAATCGGGGTAGCGATCGCGGTGCTTGTTTTGCTCGTCGCGGTTTTTTTCCTCTACCGCTACATGGCCAGCTACGAATCGACTGACGACGCTCAGATTGATGGTCACGTTAATTCCGTCAGCGCCCGAATCTCCGGCCACGTCATCAAGCTCAACGTCGAGGACAATCAGTCCGTGCAGGCGGGGACGGTTCTGGTGGAGATCGATCCGGCTGACTATCAAGTCGCCTACGAGCGCGCCAAGGCGGATTTTGAAGATGCGCAAGCGGCCGCGGTCGCCGCCGGAGTGAACGTTCCCATTACCTCAGTCAACACCACCAGCCAGGTGTCCGCGACCGAGGCCGACGTTAGTAGTGCTCGGGCGGGGATCAAGGTTGCCCAACAACAGTTCGAAGCGGCGAAAGCCCAGTTGCAACAGGCCGAAGCCAATAATGTGAAGGCGCAGAACGATCTGGTCCGTTACAAGCAGTTGGTCGACAAGCAGGAAATCTCGCAGCAGCAGTACGACCAGGCCACCGCCGCCGCCAAGGCCAGCGCTGCCGGCGTCGAAGCAGCGCGTGCCAGCGCCGACGGCGCACAGCAGCAGGTCACGCAAGCTCAGGGCAAACTCGTTCAGGCGCAGGCGAACTGGAGCAATGCCAATACCGCGCCCAAGCAGATGCAGATCACGCGTGCCAAGGCCACATCCGCGCTCGCCGAGGCGCAGCGCAAGAAAGCCGATCTGGATCAGGCTGCATTGAACCTGCAATACACCAAAATCGTGGCCCCGGTGAACGGCATCGTCAGCAATCGCACCGTGGAGGTCGGGCAGAACGTCGCCCCCGGCCAGGAACTCATGAAGGTGATCAATCTGGACGACGTTTGGATCACTGCCAACTTCAAAGAGACCCAGCTTCGGGAAATGAAGGTCGGCCAGCGGGTCACGATCGATGTCGACGCCAACGGCAGATCGTACAACGGCAAGGTGGACAGCATCGCCGGCGCTAGCGGAGCTCGTTTCAGCCTGCTGCCTCCGGAAAACGCCACCGGAAACTACGTGAAAGTTGTGCAGCGCATCCCGGTCAAGATCGTGCTGGATTCGGGTTCGAACAACGATCATCAGCTGCGTCCCGGAATGTCGGTGTTGCCCAAAGTCTGGATCCGCAAATGAGTACGGCGACCGCCACCATGGATCACGCCGACGCCTGGCGTCCCGCCGTCAATCCGTGGGTGATCGCGCTCGCTGTCACACTGGCGACGTTCATGGAGGTGCTCGACACCTCGATCGCCAACGTTGCCCTGCCTCACATCGCGGGAAGTCTTTCTGCGGGGCAGGACGAAAGCACCTGGGTTCTGACTTCTTACCTGGTTTCCAATGCGATCGTTCTTCCTTTGAGCGGCTGGCTGTCATCTATCATTGGCCGCAAGAATTTCTACATGGGCTGCGTGGCCCTGTTCACGGTGAGTTCGTTCCTGTGCGGGCTGGCGCCGAACCTGGCTACATTGATCATCTGCCGGATTCTGCAGGGCGCCGGTGGCGGTGGATTGCAGCCCAGCGAACAGGCCATTCTTGCCGACACTTTTCCGCCCGCCAAGCGCGGCATGGCGTTTGCAGTTTACGGAATGGCCGTCGTGACGGCTCCGGCGATCGGGCCAACGCTGGGCGGCTGGATCACGGACAACTTCACCTGGCGCTGGATTTTCTTCATCAATATTCCCGTCGGTATTCTTTCCATCCTGCTCACTTCACGTCTGATTCAGGATCCTCCTTACTTCAAGCGCCGCAAGCTCAGCGAAACTCGCATCGACTATGTGGGGCTGGGATTTGTGGCGCTGGGTCTTGGAGCGTTGCAGATTGTTCTCGACAAAGGTCAGCGCGAGGACTGGTTCGAGTCTCACTTCATTGTGATCCTGTCGCTGATCGCCGCCGCGGCCTTGATCTTCGTGGTTATTTGGGAGTGGAGACACAAGGACCCCATTATCGATCTGCATCTGTTCCGCGACCGCACCTTTGGCGTGTCGAATTTGTTGATGTTCATGCTGGGTTTTGCCTTGCTCGGCAGCACTCTGTTGTTGCCGCTGTTCTCACAGACACTACTCGGTTACACAGCGGAGCAGGCGGGCCTGGCGCTTATGCCGGGTGGTTTCACGATCATTCTTCTGCTGCCGCTGGTGGGCTTTCTGCTTTCACGGTACACTCCGCGATGGCTTCTTTTGTTCGGCCTCGCCATGTTGTCTTTCTCGCTATTTCACATGACGGGTTTTGATCTTCAAGTTGATTTTCGGACTGTGGCCATGGCACGCGTAATCCAGGCCGGCGGGATGGCATTCCTGTTTGTGCCGATCAATACCGCAGCGTACGCATTTCTTCCGCGGGACAAGAACAATGCCGCTTCGGGTCTGATGAACTTAGCCCGCAACATTGGCGGTAGCGTTGGAATTTCCGTTGTGACCACTATGCTCGACCGCCGGACCCAACTGCACTTGAACAATCTTGCCAGCCACCTCGGTGCGGGTAGCGCAGCGCTACGAGCCATGATTCAGGGAGCGTCTCGCGCGATGGTGGCGCACGGCGCCAGTGCCGCTGGCGCAAATCGACAGGCCTATGCGCTGGTTCAGGGCACGGTGCAACGGCAGGCGACTATGCTCGCGTACGTGGACTGCTTCTGGTTCCTGGGAGTCGCCATCCTGTCAATGGTCCCGATGGTGTTTCTGATTAGAAAATCGAAGCCGGGCGGAGGAATGGCGGTACACTAACGCCAGCCATGTTTCGGCTCATTACCATCGAGCGCGAGTACGGTTGCGGCGGCGGCGCCGTCGCCGCCCAACTGGCCGACCACCTGGGTTGGAAGCTCTGGGATCACCTCCTCACCGAAGAGATTGCCCGCCTCGCCAATGTTGATCCTTCGGCGGTGATGCGTTGCGACGAGCGCATGGACAGCCGCCTCCACCGCCTGGCAAAGTCCTTCTGGCGTGGCAGCTACGAACGCAATTCCGCCGCTCTGGGGGGTCAGGTGTTCGATACCGACCGCATGATGTCGATGATGCAGGAGATTGTGAATGGAATTGCGCGGGAAGGGAACGCGGTGTTGGTGGGCCGTGGCACACCCTATTTCCTACGCGAAAACCCGGACGCGTTCCATGTCTTTCTCTATGCTCCGCGCGCAGAAAAAATCCGCCGCACCCTAGCCGATGGAAACACCGCGGAAGAGGCGGAAGAGTTGGTCGATTCCGTCGACCGCGAGCGCGCCGCCTACATCAAACATTATTTCAACGCCGACTGGCCCACGCGCTCCCTGTACCATCTCATGCTCAACACTGCCGTGGGGAACGAACCAGTGATCCAGACGATCCTGAGCACGATGCATCTTGTCGAGGGCCGCCCCAAAGCCACGGACTACGAGGCTCCCAAGGTTCCGGCGTCTTCTCGCTAAGACCTTGTAACGAACTTTCCTGGGTGCCCCATTTCTCGCGTTCTTTGCGAGAAGTGGGGAACTCTGTGTCGTAACCCTCAAGAAGGGCCAGGTCGCGTCGGTCGTTGCGGCGCGGGACAGCAATCTTCCGCGCAAGTATCCTCTCGCGGCCCGAGCGATCCTAGCGCACGCCGCTCCGTTCCCGGACTCGTTCGCTCCACGATCAACTCCCGAATCATTCCAATGAACTTGGGATGCACGCCCACCGTCTTCGCCCGCGCCATCGGCAAAGGCAGCGAATCGCAAAGCTGCTGGGCCTCGATGTCGAGGTCGTACAGCACTTCCATGTGATCGGAAATAAAACTGATTGGCGCCAGTACGACGGCGCTAGCCAGATTGCGCGCCTTCACCTTGCGCAGGTGGTCGAGAATGTCAGGCTCCAGCCACGGCTGCCCCGGCGCGCCGCTGCGGCTCTGGTACACAAGAGCGTCGTTAGTGATGCCCAGCCTCGCGGAAACAACCTTCCTTACTTCTTCCAGTTGGCGAACATAGTCGCAAGTGCTCGCCATTGAAATCGGGATGCTGTGCGCGATGTAAACGATCTGAACATTCTGCCGTGCGTTCTCCGGAACTTTTTGCAAGGCGTCGCGCAGTCGGTCCCCGGTCGCCTCAATGAAGCTCGGATGGTTGAAGAATGCGCGCAGCTTATCAATCTCAGGCGCGCCCGAGCCAACTTCGCTTTGCGCGCGGGCAATGTCCTCACGGTACTGACGGCATCCGGAATATGAGCTGTACGCCGAAGTGACGAATGCGAGTGCGCGGCGAATTCCGTCCTGCTTCATCTGCCGCAACGTCTCTGGCAGCAGCGGATGCCAGTTGCGATTCCCCCAGTAGACGGGCAACTTCGGACCATGCTGCGTGAGATCGTTCTCCAGCGCCGCGATCAGTTCACGAGTCTGCTGGTTGATCGGGCTCTTGCCGCCGAAATGGTAGTAGTGCTCCGCGACTGCCAGCATGCGTTCGCGCGGGATATTTCGACCGCGCAGAACGTTTTCGAGGAAAGGAATTACGTCGTCCCGGGATTCCGGTCCGCCAAACGAGACCACCAGGATTGCGTCATAGTTCATTCGATCGGGGCTATTTCCCAGCCACAGTGCCAATAACTTCAGTTTGCGAAGGCCGGTTCAGCGACGGCTGGTTCAGCGACACGGGCCGGTCCAGCGAAATGTCCATCTCCGTGAACCGTGGCAGTACCACATCCCGCCCATGTCGCGTTGCCATGTACAATCCCGACGCGCAACTGGAAACGATCCGTGCGGTTCCTGCCGTGGAAACATCCGTCGCGGTCGACACAAGAGCCTCAATCACAAGCTGGAGCCCGTCGTCGGCCACCTTTGCCACTCCCGCCGTCGTGCCGAGGTTGATCGCCATCCACGCCTTGCCCGGACGTTCTCCCCGCAACCGGCCTTCGGCGTCCATTCTCGTGTGCGAGCTCTCATCCAGTTCTGCTCCCGCGAGAGAGGCAGTGATCGGGAAACGCTTCCCATTTGGCAGAGTCAAATCAGTGAACGTCAAGTACAGAGATCCGGCGCGGCTCAACCATCGCGGCGGAGTCTTCTTCAACACTTTACCTTCAAACCGGCTGCCCGCTGGCAGAACCAACTTGGAATTCAGAAGCACGGGCTCAAGCAGACGCGCTCGAACTATGTCTCCAGTCTGGCTTTTCGAGGCGCTAACATCGCCGAGGAGAAGTACCTTGCACGGCGTTCCTGCGGGAAGAGTTTCGGGTGTGAACGGGGCCGTCTCCGACGAGACCTCATCCTGTTCTTCTGCCGCGGAAGTCGGCCTCCCGATGGCGGATGCCTCTAGCACCATGGTGGGCGTAGCCGGCCTCTTCCCGTGCGACGGGTTCGCCTCGACCACTCCGCGTTCATCGGCAGGCTGCTTTGATTTGTCTTTCTTTGCCTGCGCGTGCACTTCGCGCAAGCGGCTGACCGAAATCATGGAAACCTGCAGCGCACTCTCGCCCTCAGCCTGAGCTACCGTGGCGGTCTTAAAGACCGGGTAGTTCTCATGCCGCGGAGTAAACGCGCTAACCACCCACGGCCAGTGGTCATTTCGTGGCCGCCGTCTCTTCTCGAGGTGATCGACAGTAAGCCGCACGCTGCTGCCGGCGGGGAACACCTTACGGTCCGCGGAATAAACATCGCGCCAAAGGCTGCCCTCCACCATGTCGCCGGGCTTCAACTTCGCCATTCTTACCGGATAGGCGAGTTTCACTTTGAGGTAAAGACTCGAATCTGCGGACGCCGGATGTTGCGGATCAGCCGACCGTTCGTCGGTGGCCATGCAAGCGGCCTGACCTGCGATGAGTCCTGCGGCAATCAGTGCGAGCCCTGCGACCGGCTTTACCCACGTCCACGGTAGATCCGCAGCCATTACGCTCCTCTTCGATCTGCATTTCTTCAACCAGGGACCGCGCGTATGCTGGGCTCCGGTCATAGGATGGCACAAATCGCCGAGCCTACGCGCCAGGTCACGGCCAAAGTGATGGGAATATGGTGCGCCCGGAGAGATTCGAACTCCCGACCTGTTGCTCCGGAGGCAACCGCTCTATCCAGCTGAGCTACGGGCGCGCACCAATGTCTACAGTTTACATGGGCAGGTGAAAGAGCATCAATGTCAACGTTGCCGGGTTGGAGCGAAAGCGGGATGGGAGTCTGTTGCCTATGACTGAGGAGAAGGCTCACCAGTCCCGATGTCGGTTGTGTTGTCGCAGTGCTGTTAAGGACGACGACCCGCGTCCGGAGCCGCTGAGCCAGCCCGGCGCGGGTCGATCAAATGTCCTGGGAGCGGGCTCCCTAGTAGCGGTCGCGCCGTCCGCCGCCACCGCCGCCGCGGCCACCGCCACCGCCAGCGCGATCTCCACGATCGCGACCACCACCACCGCCGCCGCCACCACCGCTGCTGCGTTCAGTCTTGGGACGCGCTTCATTGACGTTGATGGTGCGTCCGCCGACCTGCGAACCGTTCAGGGCCGTGATGGCCTTCTCTCCGTCTTCGTTGCTGGCCATCTCCACGAACCCGAACCCGCGCGAGCGCCCGGTGTCGCGGTCCGTCATGATGCTTACCCGATCCACTTGTCCGAAAGGCTCAAAAAGCTGCCGCAGTTCGTCTTCAGCGGTGTTGAAGCTCAGGTTCCCCACGAAAATATTCTTCAAGCGTCTGCCTCTGCATTGAGCTGTCGAAAGTGCAAGCTCAGTTCGGCGGACTTGGCAGGTCGGGAGGACCGTTCCTGAAAATCGATACCGGAGCTGGCGAACAGTCAATTGCGGGCAGAAGTATAGCAGGTTTTCCGAAACCGGCTTGTCAAATTGATCTCAAGATGTGGCGGCGCCCTGATGGGCAGCGGACGAGCTAGCACTCGTCGACTTTCCAATATCCTTCGGGGTGAAATCCCATCTGCAGCAGCCGGTTCTTGGGATCGTGCCGCTTGCCGCACCCGGGACACTTGAGATACCGGCCCCACGCCGTGCCTTGGTGATCGTAGTTCTCCGCCACGGCAAACGTTGTACCGCAACTGCAGGGGACCAGGAACATGCGCAAGGGAGCTTTGGTTTCCGCACTCTCTCCGGACTTGCGACGGGGCTTCACGACTCTTCTACAGTTGCGTATGAACTCTTCTTGCGTCGATTCGACTGCAGCGTCTTTTTGCGGAGCCGCAGCGACTTCGGCGTGATTTCCACAAACTCATCGTCGGCAATGAATTCGATGGCTTGCTCCAGATTCAACGCCCGGAATGGCACCAGGCGGATCGCTTCATCGGCCGTCGACGCGCGCATGTTCGTCAGTTTTTTTTCTCGAACTGCGTTCACGTCGAGATCAGTGTCCTTGGCGTTCTCTCCGATGATCATGCCCTCGTAGAGTTCGATGCCAGGCCCCAAGAATAGTTCTCCGCGCTCCTGCAGACCCCACAAGGCATAGGCCGTCGAGACTCCGCCGCGGTCGGCGATCAGCGCACCCGTGAGCCGGTGCGGAATGTCACCCTGCCATTCGGTATATCCTTCGAACAGAGCGTTCATGACGATGGTTCCGCGCGTGTCGGTAAGCAACTGGCTGCGCAATCCGATCAGCCCCCGGCTGGGCACGCGAAACTCGATTCGCACTCGTCCGTAGCCGTGATTGTGCATGTTGGTGACTTCACCCTTGCGCGATCCCAGTTGCTCCATCACCACGCCCACGAAATCCTCAGGAACGTCCACCGTGAGATGTTCAACTGGCTCCATCAGCTTGCCATCGATGCGCTTGGTGACGATCTCCGGCTTGCCCACCATGAGTTCGTAGCCCTCGCGCCGCATCATCTCGATCAAGATGGAGAGCTGCAACTCGCCGCGGCCCAGTACCTTGAACGAATCGGTGGTGCCGGTGTCTTCGACGCGCAACGAAACGTTGGTGAGTAATTCCTTCTCCAGCCGCTCCCGCAAATTGCGCGAGGTGACGTAGGTGCCGTCCTTTCCCGCGAAGGGCGACGTGTTCACCGTGAACAGCATCGCAATCGTTGGCTCATCGATGGCGATGTGGGGCAGAGGGGCAGGGTTGTCGACCTCGGTAATGGTCTCGCCGATCGTGATTCCTTCCACGCCTGCGACCGCGATGATGTCTCCCAGCTCCGTTTCTGTGATATCGGTCCGCTTCAGGCCCGAGAACGAAAAGAGCTTCGTGATCTTGGTTTTGTGCAACGTTCCATCGAGCTTGGCGATGGCGACGTCTTCGCCGGTGTGCATCTTCCCGTTGAAGACACGCGCGATGGCCAGCCGTCCCAGATAGTCGCTGTAGTCCAGGTTCGCGACCAGAATCTGCAACGGGCCCAAGGGATCGCCTTGAGGGACAGGAATCGTTTTCAATATGGCATCGAACAACGGACGCAGATTTTCGCCTCCGCCTTTGATATCGGTCGACGCCGTGCCCGTCTTGGCATTGGTGTAGAGCACGGGGAAATCGATCTGATCTTCCTTGGCGTCCAGATCGATAAACAGGTCGTAGATTTCGTTGAGGACTTCCTGCGGGCGCGCGTCGGAGCGGTCAATCTTGTTGATGACCACGATGGGCGGCAGTTTCGCTTCCAGCGCCTTGCTCAGGACGTAGCGTGTCTGAGGCAAGGGCCCTTCGCTGGCATCCACCAGAAGCATCACGCCGTCGACCATCTTCAGGGCGCGCTCGACCTCGCCGCCGAAATCGCTGTGGCCGGGCGTGTCGACGATGTTGATCTTCACGTCGTGATAAAAGATGGCGGTGTTCTTGGCCAGGATCGTGATGCCGCGCTCCCGCTCCAGTTCGTTCGAGTCCATCACCCGTTCGATGTGGTGCTCGTTGGCGCGGAATGTGCCGCTCTGTTGCAGCATGGCGTCGACCAGCGTGGTCTTGCCGTGGTCGACGTGCGCGATGATGGCAATATTGCGAATGCTTGAACTCAAAAAGGATCCTTCCTGATTTGTTGGCTACTACCACTTTACTATGCGGGAGGCGAAATTACCCGCAAAGCGACGATATGGTAGTGGGCTGTTTAAAACAGCACACTCCCGACGACATCGGATGTGGGGTGACTGGGAGGGAGGCCGGATAACGCGCTTCGGCGCTCAGCCTAGCACTGCGGTTTCTTTCCCTGCGGGCCTGCCTGCCAGGCGTGCCTCGACCTGCCGTACCGCTCGGCGCGCTGCGACAATCGCTTCGTTCGTCGTCGACTCCGGCCCTTGTGAATCGGTGTTCGCGAAGAACACGCGATCCATGGGTTGCCGCACCAGTGGCTGCACCTGCGTGAACAGCCCGGGCGTGGCCATATACATAGGATGCCCGCGCCGGTAGATGTGGACCTCGACTGGATTCACGTTGGTCTCCGGCGTCAGCCTCTGAAAATCGCGCAGCACGTTCGCGGCGATCTTGCGCGCTCCGCCCTCGGTCAACAAATTGCCGCGCTCTTCCTCTTTCATGGGCGTGTAGCAGCTCAGGATGTTGTGCTTCTGTTTGTAGCCGGACTTCTTGCGGATGACCCAGTCCGCCACTAGAACATCCGTGAACGAATTGCCGGGGCACCAGGTGTCGTATCCCTTGTTGAACACCGGCTTGTCGAAAATCAGGTTCACCACGCAGTAGGGAGTGTAGCGAATCTGCTTCATGGCCTGGCTCTGCTTGTCGGGGAGTCCTTCCACGATGCGCCGCGTGATGAATTTCGGCGTGGCCATAATGACCGTCTTTGCCGTCACAGTTTTCAGATCGCCGCCTAACACGTAAGTGACTTGGACTTCTTCTTTGCCCGGAGTGACGGCCACTGTCGTTGCGCCTATCTGCATGCGGTCGGCATACTTAGGTTGAAGCATTTCGGCCAGCTTCTTCGTGATGGCTCCAAGGCCTCCCGGCCAGGTGTAGCGATTGTCGGCGCGGCTCTGGTCCACTACATCCTGAAACTCGCTGATCGCCAGCCCTGCTGCCGTCTCGTCGCTGGTCGCACCCCAGTTGGACAGGCCGAACGCGTCCCACCATTGCTTGATTTCCTGCGCGTACAACTTCATGAAACTGGAGAAAGGAACGTCGTACAGCCCCGATCCCCGCTTTTCCAGGTCGATAGCCATGATCTCGTTCTTGAACTTTTTGAAGCTATCGCGCGTGATGGGCGGATAGGGCAACTTCTTCAGCCCATCGCCCCACGTGTCGGGCACGAACTCGCCGTTGATGATGCTGCCGTCCGGGCAATTCACAGGCAACGGGTCAAGCCCAATCTCTTTGGCAAAGCGAAACGCCTCGGAGTCCGACCACAGGAATGCAGAGCCCGTCGCGTAAGTGCTGCCTTCGTACTCCATGGCGTAGGCATTCCCGCCCCACTGCGGCTCCTTTTCGAGCAGCAGAACGTCGCGATGCTGTAGCCGATACGCCGCCGTGAGCCCACTCACGCCTCCGCCTACGATCACCACATCGTGCTTCGTAGATGCCGGAGGCCTCGAGAACACGCGGCCGTCGCGAACCTGGTGGCAGATGCGATTGTCCTCGCCGTCGACGTTTGCGCCGGCGTGTGCGCCACTGGTTTGCGCCGCCACCAGCGAAAGATCCACCGGACATCCCGCCGTCACCGCTCCCGCCACCACAAATTTGATGAAGTCCCTGCGATTCGCGTTCACTTCGCACTCCCCTCAGATGTTTCCAGCAGTTCCATCCCCACATCGGCTCCGCCCTCGCTGCGTACACGCAGCCGGTACCAGAAGACGATCGTTACCAGCGAGAAAACAAAAATGATGGTCGACACCGCATTGATTTCCGGCGTGATGCCCCGCCGCAACCGTCCCCAGATCTCCAGCGGCAGGGTATTGTCACGGCCGATCAGGAAGAAGCTGACCGCGATCTCATCCATCGAGAGCGTGAAAATCAGCAGAGCCGCGCCGATGATCGAAAGCTTCAGATTTGGTACCGTGATCCGCCAGAACGTCTGCCAGTAGGTCGCGCCCAGATCGAGCGACGCTTCCTCTTGACGGCGATCCAGTTTCTGCAATCCCGCGAAGACTTCTGTCGTCGCCACCGAGATCAACGCGGTCCCGTGGCCTAACACAATCGTCATCAGGCTGAGCTTCGTGCCCGTCACGTTGAACAGCATGAGCAGCGAAAGCCCTGTGATAATGCCCGGCAAAATCAGCGGCAGCAGCACCAGTCGCCGGAACAGCGCCTTGCCTGGAAACTGCGCTCGGTCCAGCGCCAGCGCTGCCGGCACACCGAGTGCCAGTGCAATCACCATCGCTGCAAAGGCGACTTGCAGGCTGTTGAGTACCGCGTCCCAGATCGGCTCGTCTGCGAACAGGATGCGATACCAGTCGAGCGTCAGGTTGCGCGGCGGAAATCCGCCCACTCCTTGTCCGTTGAATGAATAAAGGATGAGCACGGCAATGGGAAGATAGAGGAATGCAAACACCGCCCCTGCATGGACCAGCAGCCAGCGCGAGCGTGGGAGGTTGGTCGCGCCCTCGCTCATGAGAAGCTCCATTTCTTTTCCAGCCGCTCCGAGAAGAACAGCAGGCTCACCACGATCACCAGCATGCCCAGAGAAATCGCCGCGCCCAGCGGCCAGTTGTACGCCGCGCCGAACAGGCTGACCACGATGTTCGAAATCATGATGCCGCTCGGTCCACCCAGCAGCAGAGGCGCCAGAAAATCGCCCAGGCTCAAGACGAAGGCAAATGTAGCTCCGGCCACGACTCCGGGGATCGACAGCGGGAAGATCACTCTCCAGAATGTCTGCACCGGCGTCGCGCCCAGATCATGCGAGGCCTCGACCAGATTGCGCGGAACATGCTCCAGCGCCGCATAGATCGGCAGAAACGTGAAGGGCGTGTAGATATGCGTGAGCGTCAACACGACCGCAAACGGACTGTACAGCAGAAAGTCGAGCGGGTGGCGAGTCAAATGTACATACTGCAGCAGCGTATTGAGCACGCCGTCAGAGCCGAGAATCGTCTTCCACGCATACGCCCGCACCAGGTAGCTGACCCACAGCGGAACAATCACCATCTGATACAGCAGGTCTTTCCGCTTGCCCGCATAGAACGAAAGGAAATACGCCAGCGGATACCCCAGCAGCAGAGAGAACAACATCACGCGCGCCGCAATCCACATGGAGCGCAACAGCGTCTGCCAATAGACCGTCTTCGCCAGCAACTCCTCATAGTTGTTCAGGTTCCACGAGTGCACGATGGTCCGCGAAGAAGAAACCGACCAGAAGCTGTAGCAGAACATCAGCAGGTACGGCGCCAGCAGGAACACCGAGACCCACAACAGCGGAGGCGCCGCCACGGCCGTCTTGTAAGCGCGGGAGAACATCAGTTTCTTTCCGGAGATTCGCGTACCAGAACCGCATCGGCGGCGGAAAACTCGAGGTCGACCTCATGCAGCGCTCCGCCTCCGCTCGCCGTCCGCATGACCAACACGAGGTCGTCGGCACATTCCACGCGGATCAATTCGGTCGCGCCATGGAACGCCTGATGCAGCACTCGACCCCGCGTGCGAACTAGCCCAGGCGGGCCGCCAGTTCCGGCGAGGCGAACATGCTCCGGTCGGAGAGAAAAGAGCGCCGGCCCATCGGGAAGGGAAGTAGCCCACGACAACGATCCGCCCCGCACCACGCCGCCTCGCACGTCTCCCTTGAGTAGATTCGTATGCCCGATGAACTGCGCGACATACGCAGTCGCCGGACGGCTATAAATCTCGCGCGGCGTTGCCACTTGCTCCAGTTCCCCTGAACGCAGCAGGGCGATCCGGTCCGACATGACCATCGCCTCTTCCTGATCGTGAGTGACAAACACAAAAGCAATGCCCACTTCGCGCTGCAGGGACTTCAGTTCGACCTGCATCTGCCGGCGCAAGTTCGCGTCGAGCGCCGAAAGCGGTTCATCGAGCAAGAGCAGCCGGGGCCGGTTCACCAGCGCGCGTGCCAGGGCTACCCGCTGCTGCTGTCCGCCGCTGATCTTCGACGGTTTCGCTTTTGCATGCGCCGTCATCTTTACTTTGTCCAGCGCGTCAGCGACTCGCTGCGCGATCTCCGCCGCCGGCCGCTTCGCTACACGCAATCCGTATCCCACGTTCTGTTCGACGGTGAGGTGTGGAAACAGCGCATAGCTTTGGAACACTGTATTCACACGACGCCGATATGGGGGCTGCCGGTCCAGACGCTCGTCGCCCATCCATAGTTCGCCCGAAGTCGCGGTCTCAAAGCCGGCTACAATTCGCAGCAACGTCGTCTTCCCGGAGCCGCTCTCACCCAGAATCGTGAGGAATTCTCCCTCGGCAATCTCGAGCGAAACATTCCGCAGAACGGCATTGCGGCCGAAAGTCTTGGCCACATTGCGGATGCTGAGCAGGGTTGGCTTCGCGGCGGATTGGATGCTTGCCGTTACTGCCGGCGCGGGAGTGGTAGGGGAAACCATGAGTCGTTTTTCGGTCCACGGACCAGTCGGGTGCCCCATTTCTCGCGCGCCTTTTGCGCGAGAAGTGAGGTTCTATTGCGCAGCCTTCACGTCGTTCCAAGTCTCGTTGTATTTTGCGCGCCGCGGCACATTCTGCCAGAAATAGATTCGCTTCTGATAGTTGTCCACATCATCAAGATGCCGAATCTTCACTTCGTCGGCGGTCATGAACTGCCCCGCCTGCGGATTCGCCGGAGCATAGTTCGTCTTGTCAGTTACAAGTTTCTGCGTCTTCGCTTCCACCATGTATTCCAGAAACTTGTGCGCCAGTTCCTTGTTTTCGCTGCCGGCCGTGATCATCAGGTGATCGATCCACCCTGTAGTGTTCTCCTTGGGGATCGTCTCGCCCACAGGGAAGTTCGCCTTCTTCAAATCAGCAGTATTGAGCGGCCAGCCCATTGCAATTACGATCTCGTGGCTCACAAACAGATTCGTCAACTCCCCGCCGGTCGCCCACATCTTGCGGATATTCGGTTTCAACTCCAGCAGTTTCTTCTTGACCGCTTCCAATTGCTCGTCGCTCAGGTTGTAGAGCTGCGATGGGTCGGGCTTGTCATAACCGAGAACTTGCGCCGCCATGTACACGGTTGACAGATCGTCCCACACGGATATCTTTCCTTTGTACTTCGGGTCCCACATGACATTCCATGAGTCCGGCGGTTTGGTGAACACGGTCGTGTCGTAGATGATCGGATCCGGTCCCCACATGAACGGAACTCCATACACTTGGCCGTTGGCGCGCACCAGCGGCAGGGAACTGAGTTGCGCAGAAAGTTGGTTGTAGCTCGGGATCTTCGAAAGATCGAGCGGCGCGGCCAGTCCGGCCTCCGTGATGAACGTCGCCACATCGCTCGAGGGAGAAATCACGTCATAGTTCCCGGCGCTGCCTCCGCGCAGCTTTGCTACCAGTTCGTCACTCGATCCCATGTACGACGCTGAGACTTTGCAATGATTCTGTTCCTCGAAAGCCTTGACGAACGAGGGGTCGGCATAGCCCTCCCACACCAGAAGGTTGAGCGTTGGCGTTTTCTTGGCGCAAGATCCGACCAGCAGAACGGCGGCCAGCAGGGGCAACAACCGCACTATGCGTTGTCTGGTCATTTTCCCTCCGAGGCTCTGGGCTTCGAGGACTCGTATACCACTTTTCCACCCACCATCGTCAGCACCACTTGCGTCTTGTCAATTTTGGACGCCGGAATCTTAAACAGATCCTGATCCACAATGATCAGGTCTGCCAATTTACCCGCCGCGAGCGATCCTTCCTGCTGCTCACGCCGCCCCGCAAACGCCGCACCCAGTGTGTACGCTTTGATTCCGTCCTCCAGGCTCACGGCTTCACTGGGCACAAAGCCCCCCTCGGGCTTTCCCTCGGATGTCTTGCGAGTAACGCCCGTCTGCAGGCCCTTCCACGGATTCATCGTCACCACCGGCCAGTCGCTGCCAAAAGCGAGCCGCCCACCATTCGCGGCAATACTGTGAAACGACCACGCCCTCTGCGCCCGTTCCGGTCCGGCATTGCGAGCCCAAATATCTAAAGTGTCCTCGTCGGGATACAAGTGCAAAGGTTGAACGCTGGCAATTACTCCCAGCTTTCCAAAGCGCGGAATGTCATCCGCTGCGACGGTTTCAATGTGCTCGATGCGAGGCCGCGCATCGTGCGTATGATTCGTTCGAGCCGCGTTCTCATACGCATCAAGCGCAGTGCGCACCGCCTTTTCGCCGATCGCGTGCGTGAATATCTGCAACCCACGCTTGTCTAACTCAACGATCGCCGCGTTGTACTTGTCCGGCTCCCAGAACATCTTCCCGATCTGGCTGGGATCGTCGCTGTACGGCGTGAGCATGGCCGCAGTGTGGGCCTCGACCACGCCATCGAGCATCGTCTTCACCACGCCGCCAGCAATCCACTCGTCGTGATACGTCTGACGTGCTTTCTCGATCTTCTCCAGATCTTGTGTTCGCAACTCCGGCGGATCGAGAAAGTACGCCACGTAGAACCGCAGTGTCAACTCGCCACTGCGCCGCAATTCGTCGTAGAGATCGAGATATTCAAAGTCCTGCCCGGCGCTGTGCACCCGGGTGAGTCCAAACTTGTTCGCCTCATGGATTCCCTTGCGCAGCGCCGCCAACCGTTCTGCGCGCGTCGGCTTTGGCATCTTGCTGGCCACCAGATCGCCCGCCGCTTCCTTCAGGGCGCCGGTGGGTTCCCCATTTGCGTCGTGCACAATTTTTCCGTTGGCTGGATCGGGTGTTTCCCTGGTGATCCCTGCCATCGCCAGCGCTTTGCTGTTGGCCCACGAACTGTGACCGTCAAACGCGACGAGATACACGGGCCGGTCAGGCACGACTTCATCCAGAATCTTCTTGTCGGGTAGGGCCGCCGCTCCAAAGGTCGGGTAGGTCCAGCCCATGCCCGTGATCCACGGCTCCTTGGGATGCGACGCAGCGTATTCCTTCACGCGCTTCTGGATCTCGCGCACCGTCTTGGCGTCATTCAAATCGACCTGGTCCAGACCAATCGATCCATCCATGAAATGGATGTGGCAATCTTCAAAGCCCGGCAGCACGAGTCGTCCCGCCGCATCAATCACCTGGGTAGAGCTTCCGCGGTAAGCATCGATCTCTTTGTCGCTCCCCACCGCGACGATTCTTTCCCCGCGGATAGCCAAAGCCTCAGCCCACGCCTGCTTCTCGTTCACCGTGTAGATTCTGCCGTGCACAACAACCTTGTCCGCAGGGGAAGTTGCCGTCTGTCCGGCGGCCGCCGCATTCGCCGCCATGAAACAGAGAGCCGCCAATGCGCCGGCTGCCAACCGGCGCAATCTCCACGCACTCGACTTCCTCTCCGTGATCAATTGATTTGTTCTCCTCTGCTTTCGTGCCTTTGATTCGTATCAGGGTGCCGCTTCAGCGGTACCGCACTCGCGACGGAATCGTGACCGCCTTTAGGCGCTGCCGCAACGCCCTAGAACGTCGGCGGCGTATTGACCCACAGCACCCATGTTTCCCTGCGTCCCGGGTTTTTCCAGCGATGCGGTGTTGCACTCTCGAAATAAAAACTGTCCCCGGATTTGAGCCGGTATTCCTCTCCGTCCAGCGTGATCTCCAGGTCTCCGCGCAAGATGTAAATGAATTCCTCTCCTTCATGTGCATAGGGATCTCCGCTGCCTGCCTCGGGCGCGATGCGGAACAGATGCGGCTCCATCACTGTGTTGCCCCACGCCAGCAATTCCATGCGCACGCCCGCGCCCGCCTCCAGCACCTTTCGCTCCGCTGGACGCACTTGCCGGCCGCTGGCTCCGCTGGCATTAAAGAAATCCAGAATGTTCTTCTTGTAGAACCGGGCCAACTTGCGCAGCGTTCCCACCGAGCCGCTCATTTGGGAACGCTCGAGCGCGCTGAGAAACCCTACCGAGATACCCACGGCCTGCGCCACTTGCGCCAGGGAAAGCCTCCGCCGCGCCCGCAACTGCCGCAGGTGAGCCCCGATGGCCCCCGCATTTCCATCGCCTGCCGGATGTACTTTGCCTTCGCGCTTCAGCAACTGCACGATCGCCGCGGCGTTCAACCCGCGCACCTTGCGCAGAAACCGTGCCCGTTTCAGAAGCTTTACGTCATCGGCGGTGTAGAGCCGGTACTTGCTCTCCGTGCGCCGCGGACGCGCCAGTCCCAGACTCTCCCACGAACGGATCACCGAGGGCGAGACTCCTACTTTTTTTGCCACGTCGCCGATTTTTAGATAGGGTTCCGCACTGGTCGGTTTCATCACTTGCACGCCCGGCTGCATAAGAAATTTCTATCGGAGAGACCCGTTTTTTTCCCCTTGACAGTCCCCACCCTGCTTCTCTAACCTTGCGGGATTATAGCAAGGTTGTGGCCGGTTACAAGCCGTCGCTTTCAAGGAAAAATCAAACTCTCCCGAAGATGTCTGGAGGTTCCATGCCGTCACTGCGAGCCCGCTGGTGTGAGCTGTCTCTGTCTATGACGTATTTGAAAGCGGTGTGCCTGGCTCTCGTTGTCTGCCTCTCATTCCCCGTTCTGCTCTCAGCCCAAGGCACCGGAGGGCGGGTCCTCGGCCGCATTGCCGATCCCACGGGCGCAGTGCTCGCGGCAGTGAAAGTGACGGCCACCAACGAAGCGACCGGCGTGGCCCGCGACGTCACCAGCAATGACAGCGGCGACTACGGGTTCCCTGATCTTCCCGTTGGCACCTACACTCTCACCTTCGACCTGACCGGATTCAAGAAGGCTGTCCGCCGCAGCATCGCCCTCGATATCAACCAGGTCATCACCTTGAATATGACCATGCAATTGGGCGAGCAGAAGGAAGTGGTCGACGTCACCTCCGAAGCCCCTCTGGTCGATACCAGCAGCACCCAGCTCGGTGCTGTGGTCAACAATCGCTCGGTAAACGAACTACCGCTCAACGCCCGCGATAGCTACCAGTTCCTGCAGTTGCAACCGGGAGTGCAGTCGCAGTTGGGCTCCAGCGGTGGGACCTTCTATGGCAGCGACAGTGCCGGCTCGGTTTCCGTTAACGGAGGCCGGGATCGCGCCAACAATTTCAGCGTCAATGGCGGCGACGCCAACGACCAGTTCGTTAACCTGCCCACCATTCAGCCGACTCCCGACGCCATCGAAGAATTTCGCGTCATCAGCAACACCTTCGACGCGGAATACGGACGCAACTCCGGCGCGGTCGTCAACGTCGTCACCAAGTCGGGCACCAACCAGTGGCATGGCAACGTGTATGAATATTTCCGCAACAAGGTTCTGAACGCGCAGGGCTTTCTCAATACGGTAAAGCCCCAGTTCAACCAGAATCAGTTCGGCGGTACCTTCGGCGGCCCGATCAAGAAAGACCGTACCTTCTTCTTTACCTCTTATGAAGGCCGCCGCATTCGCCAGGGAGTATCCGGCGAAACGGTGGCTGTGCCCAACCCGCTGGAAAGGACCGGAGATTTCTCTGGTGGTTCCCAATTTCTGGGAGGGATCAGCGACGCCACCGTTGCTCAAGCCCTGGACGGTCGTCCCGGGTGCGATAGCGCCCTTGGCCTAGGGGCAAATGGCATTGCCAATCTCCCCGTCGATTCCGAGACAGGCACGATTGACTGGTCCACTGTGTTTCCGACCAACGCAATACCCGGCAGTTGCATGGACCCGGTAGCGACCGACCTGCTTCGCTTCGTCCCTGGCGCCAACCGGCCTGACGGTACCTTCCAATCCGTTCCCGCCAAGGCGGACACTCAGAATCAGTTCACGCTGCGCCTCGATCACCACATCAACGACCACCAGAACTTCAGTTTTTATTACTACTTCACCGACGATAAAGACTTTGAGCCTTTCTACAACTTCCAGGCCTCCGGAGCGAATATCCCGGGTTTTGGGACGAAAGTCGGCTCGCGTTACCAGCAATTTAATCCCAGCCACACCTGGACGATCAGCAACTCGCTGGTGAATGAATTTCGTTTTACGTACATGCGTGAAGGACAGTTGACCTTCCAGCATCCACAGACCACGGGCTCGGTGCAGTCATCCTGCTCGTCAGTCGCCGCTCAGGCTGTATGTTTCAACGGAACGTCAGATTCGAACTCCGGTGCGAACTCGCTGCAAGGTCAGTTCGGAACTAACCCGCAATACGGCATTACCACAGGTCTGCCTACCACCCGCACCGGCCTTCCCTTTGTCGATGTTTCAGGTGGGTTTGCCATTGGGAACGGTTGGGAAGGCGAACTGCCGCAGGTGGGCAATTCCTTCATGTGGTCCGACAATCTGACATGGGTCAAGGGGAATCACACCTTCAAGTTCGGCGCCGACATCCGGCGCTCGCGCTTCGACCAGACCCTGTACTTTGAGACCAGCGGACAGTTCACCTTCGACGGATCGACTTCGAACGCAGTGCAGTTCGACAATAACTATCCGAGCTATCTGCTTGGCCTAGCCGATAGTTACGCCCAAGGGTCGGCCCAGCGGGAAAATATCCGTAGCACCGGCGTATATGCGTTCGCGCAGGACAGTTGGAAGATCAATCCGTCACTCACTTTCAATTACGGACTTCGCTGGGAGCTCGATACTCCGCTCACCGATGTGCTGCACCATGTTCAGACTTTCCGGCCAGGGCAGAATACGACGGTCTATCCTTGCACCCTGACAGCGGATGAGCAGACGGCTTTTGGCGCGAGCACCTGCGCCGATGCAGGAGTGTTGCCGACAGGGTTGGTCGTTCCCGGCGACAAGGGAGTGCAGAACGGTCTGACGCAGACTTACTACAAGGCGTGGGCGCCTCGCGTTGGCATTGCCTACAGTCCAAATTCTCCGAGCGGGCCGCTTGCCAAGCTGTTCGGCAGCAACGGCAAGACCAGCATCCGCGCGGGTTGGGGCTTGTTCTACAATCCGATGGAGCAGTTAGTACTCGAACAGTTCGGCGCCGAGCCTCCATTCGGCGGCAGCACTTTCCTTCCTGCCACCTTTTTCAATACTCCCTTCATTGCCCAGAACGGCGGTGTGAATCCGAACCCGTTCACCGGAATTCTGAGTCCGAAGCCCGGAACGGCAACCGATTGGGCTAGTTTCCGTTCCATGCTGCTCTTTGGCGACTTCCAGCCCAAGATGCGGACGCAGTACACCGCGCAGTACAACTTCACGATTCAGCGAGAACTGGCGCGGGATATCGTCCTGCAACTCGGATACGTCGGCTCGCAAGGTCATCGCCTGCTTGCCTCACACGACATTAATCCGGGGATTCCCCAGACCTGCCTCGGCCTCGCCGCACTTGCCAACACGGATCCCACGTGGGTCACCGACGGCTTTGGAACGCAAGCGACCTGTAGTCCGTTCGCTGAGGACAATTCGTATCTCGTGAGTCCTGCTGCGGTCGCCCCCACTGGGGGACTGGTTGTCCCTTACACCGGAAACGGCGGAGGTAATCCCACGGTTATTCCTGCGGGGACTTCCATTGGTTCGGTGGCTCCGAATGGAATCTTCTTACCCGGCCTTCGCCCCTATTCATCGCCGAATTGCAATCCGATGTCGGGCGGCGGAGTCGGCACTGGCTGTCCCGTAGACGGTATTCCTGTCTTCAGCAACATTTTTGCCGAAGACACCATCGCCCCTTCCTCCTATCACTCCTTCCAGGCCAGCGTAGAAAAGCGCTTCTCGCACGGCATTCAGTTCCAGGCGGCATATACGCTGAGCAAGTCGCTCGACTGGGCTTCGAGCTTCGAAGAAACGGTCAATCCCTTCAACTACAAGGCGAGCCGTGCGCTGTCGCTCTTCAATTCGAAGCAGCGCTTCGTCATCAACTACGTGTGGGATCTTCCGGTTCGCAAATACAGCGGCTTCGCCGGAAAAGTGCTGGACGACTGGCAGGTTTCAGGCATCATCCAGTTCCAGAGCGGCTTTCCCATCCGCATTCAAACCGAGGATGACAACGAGTTGATCAGCAGCTTGTTCTTCCTGGGGGCAGGGGCGCCGCAGATGACGGGAAATACACCGCAATTGTTGAACCCTAAGGTGTTGACTCACAGCGACGGTACATCGTGCGCCGGCGCCGGCGATCCCGACTGTGCTCACCGTTATCTCAACCTGTCCCAGTTCAACGATCCGACTCCTGGGCAATTCGCCACCACGCCGCGCTCTATCTGCTGCGGCCCCGGCGAGAACCAGTGGGACGTCACCGTCTCCAAGAGGATTACACTGTCAGAGTCGAGATATTTCCAGTTCCGGGCCGACATCTTCAATCTGGCTAACAAAACGCAATTCGTCAATCCGGACGGAAACTTCTCCAACACGACGTTCGGCCAGGTGCTGCAAGCTCGCGATCCGCGCCTGGTGCAGTTTGCTTTGAAGTTCTACTTCTAGTGGGAAGAGTAAAGTAGAAGAAGAAACGTGCACCCCCGGGCGGTCCCGCCGCCCGGGCATTCTAATGGCCTGCCAGGATGCAGGCTTGAGATTTCCCGGAGTAATCTGATGTATCCCGAATTAGAAAAGGAACTGTCAACTTTCGAGCGGCGCACGCCCAAGTCCGCCGAAGCGCACAAAAAGAATCTCAAACGTATTCCCCTCGGCGTGGCCAGCAACTATCGCGCCTACGACCCGTGGCCGATCTTCGTCAAGGAAGCCAGTGGAAGCAAGTTCCGCGACCTCGACGGCAACGAATACATCGACCACAACCTGACCTTCGGCGCCCTGATGGCGGGACACTGTCATCCGGACGTCATGAAGGCGGTCGAAAAGCGCCTTTCCACCGGCACCATGTTCGGCATGCCCCACGACATGGAATGGGAACTTGCCGAAGAGATCTGCAATCGCTTTCCGGTCGAGATGTGCCGCTTCGGTAATAGCGGCACGGAAGCCACGATGCATGCGATTCGCCTGGCCCGCGCGGCCACCGGACGCGACAAGATTGTCAAGTTCGAAGGCGCTTACCACGGCCTGCACGACAGCGCCCTGGTCAGCGTCAAACCGCATGCCCCCGACTTCGGCGACATCGACAATCCAACGGCTGTTACCGGCGGTCTGGGTGTGCCCAAGTCCGCAATTGCCAATGTTCTCATCGCGACGTTCAACAACCTCGCTACGGTCGAGCGCCGGTTCAAGGAGAATCCCGGCGAAATTGCCGCGATCATTCTCGAACCAATCCTCATGAACGTCGGACTCTGCATGCCCGAGCCCGGCTTCTTGAAAGGCCTACGCGAAATCTGTACCAAGCACGGCGCGCTGCTGATCTTCGACGAAGTAAAAACCGGCGCCAAACTCTGCTGGGGCGGTGCCAGCGAATACTTCGGCGTGCATCCCGACATGATCTGTCTGGCGAAGTCGATCGGCGGCGGCCTGCCGCTCGCTGCCTTCGGTGCAAGCCGGTCCGTCATGGATCTCATCTCGCAGCACAAAGTCTTCCACGGCGGCACCTACAACACGAACCCGGTTTCCATGGCCGCGGGCCTCGCGACCTTCCGCCACGTCTTGACGCGCGAGAACTATGTGCACGTCGAAAGGCTCAGCAAGAAGTTGGCCGACGGCTACCGCAAGACCCTCGCGAAAGTCGGCCTTCAGGCTTACATCGCGCAAGCTGGAGCTAACGGCGCTCTAATGTTCTACCCGAAAGAAATTCGCAACTACCGCGACTGGACCACGGTCGACGTCGATCTCTGGCGTCACTATTGGTTCGGCATGGTCAACCGTGGCGTGATGGCCCAGCCTTACTGGTGGGATGAACAGTGGACCATCTCCGTCCAGCACACCGACGCCGACATCGACAAGCACCTGGCCGCGTTCGACGACATCGCCGCCTCGCTCGCGAAAGCGCAGCAGGAGCGCGCCGAACCGGTCGCAGTAGCGCACTAGACTCACGTAGGGGCGGACGCATTCGTCCGCCCCTACGTGCACCAGCAATGCTCATGTGGGGACAGCCGCCTCGGCTGTCCGCCAAGCGAAGCGAGGCGACTCGTAGAGAAATCTTGTCCACCACCGCCCAACCCGACGCTCAGCCGCACCTGATCCGCGCCCTCGGACGCCGCGATCTGGTGCTGCTCTTCGTCGTTGCCGTCTTCAATCTCAACGTCGTCCCCTCCATCGCCGCCAACGGCGGCGTCACCGTCTGGCTTTGGATTATCTCGCTCCTCCTTTTCTTCTGGCCTCAGGGCATCGCGGTCATCGAACTCGCACATCGCTATCCCGGCGAAGGCGGCGTCTACCTCTGGGCCAAAGAAGTCTTCGGCGACTTCCATGGATTCCTCTCCGGCTGGTGTTACTGGACCAACAACATGCTCTACGTACCGACGGTCATGCTCTACTTCGTCGGCGTGTCGGTCTACGTACTCGGCCCCGGCCATCAGGGATTGGCGGATAATCGAGCCTTCGCCTCCACCGCCTCCGTCGCCTTGCTCGTCGTGCTGACGGTGCTCAACATTCTCGGCCTGGGCATCGGCAAGTGGATCAACAACTTGGGCGCGATTGGAACGTTCATCGCCGCCGCCGTGCTGATCGGTCTTGGTGTGGTGGTCTGGTCGCGCTTTGGAACGACCATCACTGCGGCTGACTTCAAGATCCCCGCCGATCCCAAATTCGTACTGAACTCTTTCGGCGTGATCTGCTTCGGTCTGGTCGGTCTCGAACTCGCTTCCGTCATGGGCGACGAAATTCAAGACCCACGCCGCACTCTCCCCGGCGCGGTTGCTTGGGGCGGAGTCCTTTCCGGCGCTCTCTACATCGGTGCGACGCTAACCCTCCTCGTCGCCGTCGGCAAGAACGTCAATGTGCTGCAAGGAATCGTCCAAGCTGTCAGCCACATGGCCGAGCGCGTCGGCGTCGGCTGGATCTCCATGCCCTTCGCTCTGATGCTCAGCCTTTCGATCGCGGGCATCGGCTCCGCGTGGATGGGCGGTTCCGCGCGCATTCCCTTCGTCGCGGGACTCGATTCCTACATGCCTTCGTGGCTCGGCAAAGTCCATCCGCGTTACACCACGCCGTACGCCGCGCTGATCGTGCAGGCAATTGTCTCGGGACTCCTCGTGCTCGGGAATTTCTTCGGCTGGTGGTTTTGGGACAAGCTGATGGGCGTTTTCGGATTACTCCCGCGTTTGTATCTGAGCCCGGCGGGCGCCGGCGAAGTGTTCCAGAAGCTCCTTTCGCTCGCGGTTGTTCTTCAACTTGTCCCGTTCGTCTACATGTTCGGCGCGCTCGTGAAGTTCGCGGTTACGGAGTCGAAACCCCAAGGCCAATACGGCCGGACCACACTTTTTCTCGCTGGGACCAGCGGATTCCTGACAACGATCCTTGGTATCGCTTTGGTGTTTTTCCCGGCCCAGCAAATCACGTCGCTGTGGTCCTACGAGCTGTGGATGTTCGGCGGCACAGTGTTCTTCATCGGACTGGCCGCATTTTTCTTCTTCGTCTACGGCCGGCATAAGGTGTCGCAACCGGTTCAAATCGGCGCAATCGTCTCGCCTGTGCCGGCGAGCGAAGTTCGGCGCTAGAGATTAATGTGGGGACAGCCGCCTTCGGCTGTCCGTGCGAGCGTTGCTCGCCGATACTGTAGGAGGTCGGAAAATCATGCCCGGCGGAGTCACAACCGAAGTCCGTACCTATCAAATGTTCATCAACGGGGAATGGGTCGCGAGCAAATCGGCGAAGACCTTCCCTGTCTACGATCCCTCGACCGAGGAAGTCATCGCTCAAGTCCCAGACGCCTCTGCCGACGACGTGAACCGCGCCGTCGCCGCTGCCAAAGCCGCCTTCGAAGAAGGCCCATGGGCGACCACGACCGCGCAGGAACGCGGCCGCGTTCTCTTCCGTCTCGCCGACAAAGTTCGCCAGAACCTGCCCGCGCTCGCCGAACTCGAATGCCGCAACACCGGCAAACCCATCGTCGAGGCCGAATACGATCTCAACGACGTCGCCACCTGCTTCGAGTACTACGGCGGACTCGCCACCAAGGTCGTCGGCTACGTGAACCCTGTCCCCGACAATGCCATGAGCCTGACGCTCAAAGAGCCCGTCGGTATCGCAGGACAAATCATCCCGTGGAACTACCCGCTGCTGATGGCCGCCTGGAAACTAGCGCCGGCGCTGGCCGCAGGCTGCACCTGCGTGCTTAAACCAGCCGAGCAGACGCCGCTCACGGCTTTGGAATTCGCCAAGCATTTCGCAGACTGCGGCCTGCCTCCGGGCGTGGTCAACGTCATTACCGGTTTCGGCGAGTCCTGCGGTGCCCCGCTCGTCCAACACCCCGACGTCAACAAGATCGCCTTCACTGGGAGCGCCGCCGTTGGCAAAATCATCGTCAAACAGGCCGCCGACACCGTGAAGCGCGTCACTCTCGAACTCGGTGGTAAATCGCCCAACATCTTTTTCGCCGATGCTGATTTCGAGGCGGCCATCGACGGTGCTCTCTTCGGCGTCTTCATCAATCAAGGCGAGGTCTGCTCGGCCGGCAGCCGGATCCTTGTGCAGAAATCGATCTACAAGAAGTTCGTCGAGGCCATGACCGAGAAAGCGAAGAAGATCAAACTCGGTCCTCCACTGGAGCGGGAGACGAAAATGGGCCCACTGGTCAGCAAGGAGCAGTACGACCGCGTGAACTCCTATATAGAGATTGGCAAGAAAGAAGCCAAGCTTGCTTCCGGCGGCGGACGTCCCGAACAATTCGCGAAGGGCTACTACGTGCAGCCCACAATCTTCTACGACGTGACCAACAGCGCTCGCATTGCTCGCGAAGAAATCTTCGGCCCGGTCGCTGCGGTGATTCCATTCGAAGATGAGAAGGACGCGCTGAAGATCGCCAACGATTCTCCCTACGGCCTCGCCGCCGCCGTCTGGACCCGCGATATTTTCAAAGCCATGCGCTCGGTGAAAGCTCTGCGCGCCGGAATCGTTTGGGTCAACCACATGCAGCCCACCTACGTCGAAGCGCCGTGGGGAGGCTACAAGCAATCCGGCTTCGGCCGCGAACTCGGCCCTTGGGGCATCGAAGAATATCTCGAGACCAAGCAGGTATACATCAATCTGAATGAAGCGCCGATTGGCTGGTATTGAGGCAGGGACCAGGGATTAGGGGTTAGGTCTCGGTTAGAAACGAGGGTTCCTGACCCCTGATCCCTAGCCCCTGACCCCTAGGATTTAATTATGTCCACTATTCAACTCCGCACTCCGATCCCGGGCCCGAAATCCAAAGCCCTCTCCGAGCGCCGCGCCAAAGCCGTGCCCCGCGGCCTTTCTCACGGTACTCCCATCTATGTCGCCAAGGCCGAAGGTGCCTGGCTCGAAGACGTCGACGGCAACCGCTACCTCGACTTCGCCGGAGGCATCGGCTGCCTCAATGTCGGCCATCGCCAGGAAGCTGTCGTCGACGCAGTGAAAGACCAGCTCGACCGCTTCCTGCATACTTGCGTGCAGGTCACGCCCTACGAGAGTTACGTTCGCCTCGCCGAGCGCATGAACGAAGTTACGCCGGGAAAGTTCGCGAAGAAGACTATCTTTGTGAACAGCGGCGCCGAGGCCGTCGAGAATGCAGTCAAGATTGCCCGCGCCTACACCAAGCGTCCCGGCATCATTGCTTTCGAGGACGCCTTCCACGGCCGCACGATGATGACACTGGCCCTCACCAGCAAGACGCATCCTTATAAGGCCGGATTCGCCCCGTTTCCCGGCGAGGTGTATCGCGTCCCGTTTGCCTACTGCTACCGCTGTTCGTACAACTTGAAATATCCATCGTGCGATCTTTACTGCGCCCGTCATCTCGAAGACACGTTCAAGCGTGTCGTGGCGAACGAGGAAGTTGCTGCTGTGATTGCCGAGCCTGTTCTCGGAGAGGGTGGATTCATCGCGCCGCCGCCGGATTACTTCAAGGTCCTCATCGAGCTGTGCCACAAGCACGGCATCCTCTTTATTGCCGACGAAGTCCAGTCCGGCTTCGGACGCACGGGCGCGCTGTTCGCCAGCGAGCGCTACGGCATTGAGCCTGACTTGATCGTCACGGCGAAATCTCTCGGGGGCGGATTGCCGCTTGCCGCCGTCACTGGCAGAGCCGAAATCATGGACGCTCCCGGCCCCGGCGGTCTCGGCGGAACGTTTGCCGGAAACCCGCTCTCCTGTGCCGCAGCCCTGGCTGTGCTCGATTTGTTTGAACGTGAGAACCTGCTCGCGCGCGCCAACGAACTCGGCGATCGCTTCCAGCGCCGCGCCCGTGAATGGCAGCGTCGCTGGCCGATCGTCGGCGATGTGCGCGGCCTCGGCGGCATGCAAGCCATCGAACTTGTGCAGTCGCAGGAACTAAAGACTCCCGCAACCGAGGAAACGAAAAAGATTACGCAGTGTTGCTACGAACACGGTCTGATTACCATCACGGCCGGCACGTACTCCAACGTAATCCGCGTTCTGGTGCCGTTGGTCATGACCAACGAACAAATGGACGAAGCGCTCGACGTACTCGAGTCCGCCATCGCCACCGTGTGCGATCAGAAAGGTGCAGTGGCGCAGTTGGTTTAGCTTTGTCATCCTGAGCGAGGATTGTCCTTCGCGCCTCAAGCGCGAAGGACAACCGCAGTCGAAGGATCCCTACAGGGCATGTATCATTAAGTTCTCATCTGGGGGAATTCTCACGTTGCGCAGGGCTTTCGTGAGTTCCCAGCACGACATTCTTCGCGATAGCAGAGGCATCACCATGAGCGTAGCAGCACCTCCCATCACCCGGCTGACGAACTACATCAATGGACAATGGACCGACTCGCGCTCCTCCGAATGGCGCGACGTGGTCAACCCCGCCACGGGCGAAGTCCTGGCCAGCGTCCCGCTCGCCGACGCGGCCGAGGTCAATGTCGCGGTCGAAGCCGCAGCCGTAGCTTTTCCCGAATGGCGCCGCACGCCGCCCGAAGACCGCATCCAGCCTCTGTTCAAGCTCAAGATGCTGCTCGAAGAACACATCGACGACATCGCCCGCATCATCACGATGGAGAACGGCAAGACCTTCACCGAAGCCAAAGCCGAAATGCGCCGCGCAATTGAGAACGTCGAAGTGGCTTGCGGCATTCCCATGATGATGCAGGGCTACAACCTCGAAGACGTCGCTCGCGGCATCGACGAGATGATGATCCGCCAACCCCTCGGCGTTACCGCCGCCATCGTGCCTTTCAATTTTCCCGGCATGATCGCATTCTGGTACCTGCCCTACGCTATCGCTACTGGCAACACATTCATTCTGAAACCGAGTGAGCGTGTGCCACTGACCATGCGCTACGTGTACGAACTTCTGGCGAAAACCGGGCTGCCCAAAGGTGTCGTCAGTCTCGTAAACGGAGGCAAGGCTGTGGTCGACGCGCTCATCGACCATCCGAGAGTGCGAGCCATCAGTTTCGTTGGCTCGACTCCGGTTGCGCGCTACATCTACGCGCGCTCGGGTGAGCAAGGGAAGCGCTGCCAGTGCCAGGGCGGCGCCAAGAACCACGTTGTCATTCTCCCCGACGCCGACATGCCCATGGCGACACAGATCATCAGCGACAGCGCCTTCGGTTGTGCGGGACAGCGTTGTCTCGCCGTTTCGGTCGCAGTCACCATCGGCGAAGCGCAGAAGACGTTCCGCGATTTGATCGCTGATGCTGCCTCTAAACTCAAAGTCGGCAATGGGCTTGAAGAAGGCGTGCAGATGGGGCCCGTGATTACGCCGCAGAGCAAAGAACGCGTAGAGTCCCTGATCGGACTGGGCGAGAAGCAAGGTGCGAAGGTTCTAGTGGACGGCCGAAACTCGAAGATTCCGAAATACGAATCCGGAAACTTCGTGAAGCCCACGGTCCTCGACGACGTTCCCGCGACCAGCGATCTCGCCGACACGGAAATCTTCGGCCCGGTGCTCAGCCTCGTTCACGCCGACAACATGGACGAAGCTCTAGCCTTCCTCGAACGCAGCGCCTACGGCAACCAGGCGTCGCTGTTCACATCGAGCGGCTCGGCCGCGCGCCGCTTCCGCTACGAAGCGCCTGCCGGCAACATCGGCATCAACATTGGAGTCGCCGCACCCATGGCCTACTTCCCGTTCAGCGGATGGAAGAACAGCTTCTTCGGCGATCTCCACGGCCAGGGCCGCGACGCCATCGAGTTCTACACCGACAAGAAAGTTGTCGTCGAACGCTGGGCCAAGGAGCACAGCCGCAAGTTCTAAGAGCGATTGAGTAATTGGGAAATTTGGTAATTGCGTAATTTCAAACCAGCGCAACGCGCGGTTACGGTTCTCAATTACTCAATTACCAAATTCCCCAATTACTCAATCGCTGCGATGTTCTCTATCTGAGAAACTAAGGACTCTTATGACCACTACCCTCACCACTTCCTCCATGACCGGCCAGGAAATCGTTGACCTCACCAAGAAGCACACGCTGTTCGAGTGGTCCGCGCAATCGAAGGTCGATCCGATCCCAGTCGCTCGCGCCAAGGGCATTTACTTCTGGACGCCCGAGGGCAAACGCTTCATCGACTTCAATAGCCAGTTGATGTCGGTCAACATCGGACACGGCGACGAACGCGTCATCCGGGCCATCAGCGAGCAGGCCGCTACTCTCGCCTATGCTAATCCGTTCATGGCAACCGAGCCGCGTGCGCGCCTTGGGGCGAAGCTCGCGGAAATCACTCCCGGCGACATCGACACGTTCTTCTTCACCAACGGCGGCGCCGAGGCCAATGAGAACGCCATCAAGATCTCCCGCTTCTTCACCGGACGGCACAAGATCATGGCCCGCTATCGGTCCTACCATGGTGCGACAGCAGGCGCTATCTCGCTCACGGGTGATCCGCGGCGCTGGGCCGCTGAGCCCGGCATCCCAGGCGTGGTGCGCGTGCTCGATCCTTATCACGGCATTGAGCGTGGCTGGGAATCGGCGGAGACGTCGCTGGCCATGATCGAAGAGACCATGCAACTCGAAGGCCCACAGACGATTGCGGCCTTCATCCTCGAAACCGTTGTAGGCACCAACGGCATTCTTATCCCGCCTGACGGATACCTCGAGGGCGTGCGCAAGCTCTGCGACAAGTACGGCATCCTGATGATCGCCGACGAAGTCATGGCTGGCTTTGGGCGCACTGGCGAATGGTTTGCCGTCGATCACTGGAAGGTTGTCCCGGATCTGATCTGCATGGCCAAGGGACTCACTTCCAGCTATCTGCCGCTGGGAGCGGTGGGAATGCGGCATCACATCGCGCAGCACTTTCAGGACAAAGTCTTCTACGGCGGCCTGACCTATAACTCGCATCCCATGGGATGCGCGGCGGCACTGGCGACCATTCGCGTCTATGAAGAAGACCACCTCATCGAGAACGCGAAGAAGATGGGCGTAGTGATGAAGCAACTGGGGGCCGAGTTGCAGGCGAAACATGCTTCGGTCGGAGCGGTGCGGTCGATCGGGTTGTTCGGCATCGTGGAACTCGTGCGCAGCCGCAAGACGCGGCAGCCGATGGCCCCGTTCAACGGCACTTCTGACGAGATGGCCGCGCTAGGTCGCTTCTTCCGCGAGCAGGGGCTCTATACGCTGGTGCGCTGGAACACGTTCTACACCAACCCTCCGCTCTGCATTAATGAGCAGCAACTGCGGGAAGCGTTCGCCATCATCGACAAGGGGCTCGAGATTACCGACAAAGCGGTGAAGGACTAGGGTCTTCGTTCACATCCTTTTTCGTCGGTCCCAAGTCAGATTCCCACTCTTTGACTCGCGTCGAGACTAATCCGTTTTAACCATACCCCAATCCATTTTCCCGCACTAATGTTCCCATTTTGGGTATACTCAGGCCGTTTGTGACTAGAGTCACAGACCGGAATAGAACTGTCCCCCATTCTAGCCGGTTGGTTCGCAGCCCCCCCGGGCGGACGAGCCAGTTGATCGAACAGACTCAAGGTTGTTTGGCGGCAATTTCTTCTATGCAGAAGGAGACGTTGCCGCAGGCTCTTGCTCCTCGCAGAAAGTGTTCCAATTTGCAAAGAGGCACGGTTTTGACCTAGGGGAATCCCGTGAAGTGAAAGGTTGGCTATGAGTTCTGCCGATCGAAGGGAAGCCGTTGGAACGTCCGTGTACTGGCTGCACATCTGGCCTCGAAGGTACGGGTTTGCGCTGGTAGCCGTGATCGCAGCAGGTCTGGTGCGGTACGGCCTGGATGTCGCTCTCGGGTTTACCCACCCCTTTATTTTGTTTTATCCCACGATCATGCTCATCGCCCTGCTGGGCGGGTTCGGTCCTGGCTTGTTTGCAACTCTGTTATCGGCAGCGATCGCCGAATTCTTCTTCATGGAGCCACTAAATTCATTCGCGATCAGGCATCCGCGCGACATCGTTGGGTTGGTGTTGTTTGGGGCGATGGGACTCGCGATTAGTGGGGTGGGCGATGTGTTTCGGCGACGCACGAAAAGGTTGGAGGAATTCGAAAAGATCGTGGAAGGGTTGGAAGAAATGATCGTAGTGGTGGACCGCGACTACCGCTACGTCATCGCAAATCATGCTTTCCTGAGTTATCGGGGGTGAAGAGAGAGGATCTGGTTGGCCGCCGGATTCCGGAAATATTGACCCCGGGAGTCTTTGAGGCGACAGTTAAGGGAAAGCTCGATGAGTGCTTCCAGGGCAAAGTTGTCCGATACGAACTGCGATACGAATATCCGTCGCTGGGCGAGAGGGTTCTTTTCGCCTCCTACTTTCCGATCGAAGGGCAAGGTGGAGTCGACCGAGTCGCGTGCGTTTTGCAGGACATCACCGAGCGCAAACGGGCGGAGGAGGCTTTGGGGGAGAGCGAGGGGCGATTCCGGGCTGTATATGAAAGGTCTCCTGTCGGCATAGCTCTAGTGGATGCGGGCAGTGGACGTTTTCTGGAGATCAATCCTAAGTTCTGCGAAATTCTGGGGCGGACTAACGAGGAAGTGCTGCAGCTCGATTTTCAGAGTGTGACTCATCCCGACGACGTGGCGGAGAGTCTTTCAAGAAGAAATGAACTTACCGAAGGAAAGTCTGCGCATTTCGAACTGGAGAAACGCTATCTCCGTCCCGATGGTGGGGTGGTCTGGGCCAGCGTAAGTGTCGCGCCCATGTGGAACCAGCACGAACCCCACAGGGTGTACTTGGTTATGGCCCAGGACATCACCGAGCGCCGGCAGGCGGAGGGCGCGCTACGTGAAAGCGAGGACCGGTACCGCGACCTGGTCGAACACAGTGAAGATCTAGTGTGCACCCACGATCTGGCGGGGAATCTGATCTCAGCCAATCCGGCCCCGGCACGCATCCTGGGGTATGAGGTCGCTGAACTGCTGAATATCCCGATGCGAGAAGTGATCGCTCCCGATTTTCGCGAACAGTTCGACGCCTACCTGGCCAGGATCAGGACAAGTGGCGCGGACAAGGGCTTCATGATGGTTCTCACCCGGAGCGGAGAGCGCAGGATCTGGGAGTACAACAACACGCTACGCACCGAAGGAGTGACCTCGCCCATCGTGCGAGGTATGGCGCATGACATCACGGAGCAAAAACATGCTGAAATGGCGCTTCGTGGTTCCGAACAACGATACCGGCTGCTGTTCGAAAAAAACCTGGCAGGAGTAGCGATCGGCAGCCCGGGAGGGTCGGTGTTGGACTGCAACGATGCTTGGGCGCGCATCCTTGGTTACGGCACGGCCGAGGAAGTTCGCGGCCGCGCGACAACGGAGTTCTATTTCAACCCGAGCGATCGCGAACCGCTCCTGGACGAGTTAAAGCGGACGGGGGGGTTCTCAAGTCGGGAAATGCGACTCCGGCGCAAGGATGGTACGGCGGTTTGGGTCCTATTCAACACCGCTCTAGTGCCTGGCGGCGAGGGAGCTCCACCGGCGCAGGCTACATTGGTCGACATCACCAAGCGCAAACAGGCAGAGGAGGCGCTCCGGAGCAGTGAAGAGAACTATCGCAACTTTGTTACGCAGAGCTCGGAAGGCATTTTCCGTCAAGATCTGGATGCCCCTCTCCCCATTGATCTGCCGGAACACGAATTGGTCCGTCATATCCTCCACGATTCTTATCTGGCGGAATGCAACGACGCGATCGCAAAAATGTATGGCATTACCATGCAGGATCTCATCGGCAAGCGACTGACGGAGACCCTCGACCCGAACGATCCGCACAATGTCGAGCTGACTCGGGAATATATACGTTCCGGATTCCGTGTGGTGGAGCGGGAGTCGCACGAAGTGGATAGTCACGGCAATCCCAAAGTTTTTCTTAACAGCCTGATTGGGATTGTGGAGAACGGGAAGCTGCTGCATACGTGGGGAATTCAGCGAGACGTAACGGAGCAGGTGAAGGCGGAAGAGGGGCGGAGGAAGGCGGAACGATCTCTCGAAGAAAGCGAAGCACGGTTCCGGGTGGCGCTCAAAGACTCTCCCATCACGGTTTTCAATCAGGACCGCGACCTGCGCTATACCTGGATTTATAACCCTCAGCTCTATTGGCAGCATGAGGCCGTGGCCAAGACCGATGAAGAAATCATCGGGTCGAAGAAGGCCGCGCGGTTGGTTGAACTCAAACGCCGGGTTCTGAAAACAGGGATAGTGTTGCGGGAAGAAGTGGTGGTTCCGTACAACGGCAAGAACTACGCCTTCGATCTCACGATTGAACCCCTGCTCGATGGAGAGGGAAACGTGATTGGGATTACGGGCTCTTCCATGGACATTGCGCGCCTCCGCGAAATGGCCGATCGTCTGCAAGACGCCAGGGACAGGCTGGTGCAGGAAAAGTCGTATCTGGAAGGTGAGATTCAGACGGAGTTGGGGTTTGAAGAAATCATCGGGCAGAGTCCCGCGTTACGCGAAGTATTGAAGAAGGCGCGGGTTGTGGCGCCGACCGACTCTACCGTCTTGTTGTTGGGAGAAACGGGCACGGGGAAAGAGTTGGTGGCGCGCTCGGTCCATTCGCTGAGTTCGCGGCACGACAAGAATTTCATCAAGCTCAATTGTGCCGCGGTTCCCTCTGGCTTGCTGGAGAGTGAACTCTTCGGGCACGAAAAGGGAGCGTATACCAGCGCCATAAACCAGAAAGTTGGGCGCATTGAGCTGGCGGACAAAGGGACGCTATTCCTGGACGAGATCGGCGAATTGCCGCTCGAACTGCAACCAAAGCTGTTGCGGGTACTGCAGGATCGCGAGTTTGAACGGCTGGGTGGAGTCAACACATTGCGTGTGGATGTGCGAATCATCTCCGCGACCAACCGCGATTTGCGTCAGGACATTGCCGACAGAAAGTTCCGTGAGGATCTGTTTTACCGGCTCAACGTGTTTCCCATCGAGTTGCCGTCGTTGCGGGAGCGGCGAACCGACATTCCCGTGCTAGTTCATCACTTTGTGCGCAAGCATTCCGCGCGCATGGGCAAGCACATTGACGCGGTTCGAGACGAGACCATGGATGTTCTTCAGAACTGGAGCTGGCCGGGGAACATCCGCGAGCTGGAGAACGTGATCGAACGCATGGTGATCATGACCAAGAGTAGGACGCTGGCTGCACCGCCAGTGGAATTGAATATGGCGGAGGACGTCACGGAGGACAATCTTACGGAAATGGAACGCGAGCATATTATTCGCGTCTTGCGGGAGACCAATGGAGTGCTGTCCGGAGAAGACGGAGCAGCCAGCCGGCTCGGGATCAAGCGGACGACGCTGCAGTCGATGCTCAAGCGGTTCGGAATCGAACTGCAGGAGTACCGGCGCGGGACGGGGACGTTCGGCAGGGAATAGCGCGCAAAACGCTCGGCGAGACCTCAAGAGAAAATCAAAACCCCCACCCTCTCGCGAAGAACTCGAGAAGGGTGGGACACCGGTTGGTTCTTCCCGCGATTACTTTGCCAGGCGATTGTATTTCTTCAGCGCTTCGCGCAGGCGGTCGTGCGGCAGGGCGATGACGGTGTGATTGTTGATGCCGGTCATGGTTTCGGCGGCGACCATGGCGTTGACCACCGCTTCTTCAGTGGCCTGGACCGTCGCCAGAAAAATCGGATCGAGCGAATCGTTGGGGAGCATGGTGAGCTGGTGTAGCGCCTTGGTGCCGCCGGAACTTTGTTTGTCAGCCCCGGGATTCGCGGTGGAAAATGCGATGAAGATGTCGCCGGAACCATCGCCGGAGTAGCTGCCGTCGCGGCCCAAGCCGAGCGAAATCTTTCTGGCAATGCGCTTCAGTTGTGTGGGGATGAGCGGGGCGTCGGTCGCGAGGACCACGATGATGGACCCAACGTCCTCCTTCCAGACGGTGTGCTCAGGGATTTCGCGGCCGACATTGATACCAGCGATGCGGAGTTGCTCGCGCGATCCATAGTTGCATTGCACCAGCACACCGACGGTGTATCCTCCCGCTTTTTCATCGAGCACGCGCGACGACGTACCAATGCCGCCTTTGAATTCATTGCAGATCATGCCCGTGCCACCGCCGACGCTACCTTCTTCGACCGGGCCGGTGTGGGCGACGTCGAGGGCGTGCCAGGCGTCTTCGGGTTTGACGTGGAATCCGTTGATGTCGTTGAGGTAGCCGTCCCAGGTCTCGGCGACGACGGGGAGCGACCACCAGTAGCCTTCCATGTCGGGTGAGCCGTGCTTGACCTTCCAGGCGATGACCGCGTCGCGGACGACTCCCACGCTGTGGGTGTTGGTGATCATGACGGGGCCGTTGAGGAATCCAGAGTCGTCGACCCAAGTGGTGCCGGTCATCTCTCCATTGCCGTTGAGGGTGAACCAGGCGGCGAAGACGGCGTCGTTGCTGGTCTTGCCGCGAGGATGAATGGCAGTGACGCCGGTACGAATGGGGCCCTTGCCGATCTCGAGTTTGCCCTCGCCGGAGATGAGAGTGGTGTGGCCGACCTCGACCCCTTTGACGTCGGTGATGGCGTTGTTGGGGCCGGGCGTGCCGTCGAAGGGAACGCCGAGGTCGCGGGCGCGCGGTTTGGTTTGAGCGGAAAGAGTGGCGGCGAACAGGCTGGCCGCAAGGATGAGTGCGGACCAGCGGACGAGAGTGGACATGGGGGCCCTCCAGCAAAGGAGGCAGTATACAAGGATGTTGAGGGCGGAGAGGGTACGCGATTTGGTGCGCTTTTGGAGGCGCGGCTCTGGCGTACAATCGGAGCAAGAAATCCTTCTTGGGGGGAGCATGGAGAGCTGGAAGAAAGCAGTGGTTCTGGGTTCGATAGGGGCGGCGGCAATTCTGTTCATGAAAAAGAAGTATCCGGCAGGGGTGCTGGCTACGGGTGTGGGGCTGGCGGTGGTGGCGTCGGAGTATCCGGAGACGTTTGAGAGAGTGCGGGAGGCGTTGCCGGAGTATTTCGATCGTGGCATGCAAGTGATGGAGATGGCCGGGCGAGCGGGCAAACGGATTACAGAAGCCGCGGGACAGAGCGCGGAGGATGTTTGGGACGAAATCGGGGGATAGCGGATTTCGGAAAGCCCTTGACCGCAAAGATCGCAAAGAAAGGCCGCGAAGGACGCAAAGAAGAGCAGGCGACAATTTCCTCTGTGTTCTCTGCGGCTTTTCTTCACGACCTTTGCGGTCAGAGTTTTTTTCGGCCTTTGGCTGGAAGGCTAGGTTCCGGGGCCGGTCTCACTCGATGCCTAGTTGCTTTCTGGCGTCGGGGCTGAGACGTTCGGGAGTCCAGGCGGGGGTCCACACCACATTCACAGTGCAGTTGGCGACACCGGGCAGTTGCTCGACGCGGGATTTGACCTGGGCGCTGATGTTGACGTGTTCGGGGCAGCCTTGCGCGGTGAGAGTCATTTCGACGGTGACGTCCTGTTTCGGCTCCTCCGGATTCGCCGCTGGCGCGGGTGCGAAGTTTACGTGGTAGATCAGGCCGAGGTCGACGATGTTGACCGGGATTTCGGGATCATAGCAACTCTTCAGCGCGCTCAGGACGTCTTGTTCAGTGATGGGCATCGGCGATTCCTCTTCTTCAGTTTACATTCTTCAGTCTATAACGGGGCCAAGGTCTTCTGGACTTCGCCGAGGAAATCAAAGTCCCCCCCTCTCGCAAACAACGCGAGAAGGATGGGGCACCCGCGACGTTCTGGTAGAGTTTTCCCATGGTGAGCAGAGCATGATCAGTCCAGAGGCGAGACAGAGGGTTCAACTGGCGTTGGTCGTGGCGCTGGTGATCGCGGGATTACGCGCGGGGTACATCTTTTACCAGCGCCACGAGGACCTCCTCGACGCCGAGAGGCAGAAGCAGGCGCGGAGCGTTGGGTATTCGAATCCGGACTACTACGTTACTCCCAAGAAGCTCTATCCCTACGATCTGAAGAGCGCGAAACAGCTTACGCAGCAGCCAGTTTGGGTGAAGGAAGGATATCGGTATACCTATTATCCCTACGATCTGGCGCACAGGAAAATCGACTTCGAGCATGAGGCCGGACTGTTGCTTCCGATCGAACAGCTTGCGATCAAAGATGTTGTAACCGCGACGCCCTCAGGAGCGAGACAGCGGCGGCAGGTGATGGCGGTATTTCAGAAAGAGGGGAAGAGCTACGCGGTGCCAATCGGATTCGAGGCGGACGATCAGTACAAGATTTATTCCGACGAGATGTTTTTTATTGAGGACCCGCGCGAACTGTACAAGCATTGGCCTGTGGACGTGTGGCAAGCGGTGGCGCAGCACGAAGTCAAGCCGGGGATGAACGAGATGCAGGCGGACTTCGCGCTTGGCATGGGCGTGCCGGACGCGGGGGACACTTCCTATTCGAAGACGGTGCGCTATCCGAATGGCGGGAAGCCGCTGGTGATTGTGTATCACGACGGGAAGGCGGCGGAGATCAAGCCGGGGACGTGAGGTGGGCGCGTCCGCAGAAGGCTACTCACCACAGAGGACACAGAGGACACGGGGGGATGCGAGGAATCTCCCGTTGAGGTCGCGGAACATGTGACCTACCCTCGGAATCCCATCCTGAGTTCTTGGTTTCAGCTACGTCTTTTACAGTTATCTATTCCTCTTTCCTCTGTTTCCTTCTGATATCTGGCGTCAAGTGGCCTTTCGCCTTGATGAAAAACGTTAGGAGTGATCACTCCCACAGCGGGCGCTGGTCCCGAGCTATTCGGGGTAGCTTACCGAGCGCCTTGGCTTTCGGATGTCCCAGACTGTCCCTCACTCACGTGGGGAGGTTGCGGGGGTCGCGAGTTTCCTAGGACTTGCGCGTCGCCACATCCGGTACCTACGTTGTCCACAGTAGCGGAGGCAGGTTTCTCAGTCACGGTTGCTCGTCACACGAATGAAATAAAACCTGTGGAAAACGTTTGTCGTAGAGACGTTGCTTGCAACGTCTCTGCCGGCGGAGTCTTACAGGCATGAGTTCACCTGCGCTGCCGGCAGAGACGTAGCAAGCTACGTCTCTACGAGTGAAGAATGTCAATCGCGGAGTCCCGTTACTTTTCCGCGGAGGACGGTGATTGACGCCTTCGGCAGCGTGAAGATCGTTTTCGAGTCGCCTTCTACAGTTGTGCCAACTGGCGGATGGTCGGGGTCGGCGTGACTGTTCGTGCCGTCGCTGATCCAGACATATTGCTCGCTGCCGAAAGTCACGATGTCGACTGGGCCCGCGAAGAATCCATGACGTTTGTTGGCGGAGTTCTCGAAGGTGACCCGAACCGAGTGCGACGTGGATTCGTCACGATTGACCATCATGACAGCCCAGTTCCCGTCAGGGCGAAGGACCGCATACGAGGTGACTAGTGCGTTGCCCTCGCTGTCTTGAATTCCCACAGAGGACGGAAACATCTGGTGCGTGCCGGAGTGATGTTGCGCCCACTCGAGGTTGATCATGTGGGCGGCGTAATACAGCGAAGTGTAGCCCGTGATGTCGTACTCGTGCGGTGCGACAAAATTCGACCACGAGGCCCAACCCAGGCAACTATTCTGCAATCCCTGGGGCTGGATGGGTGAGTGATAAAACGCGGCACCTCCGCCCTCGAAAAATGATCCGATATTGTCGGCCAGCCAGAGGCCGGCGAACATCGTGCTCATTGGGCCAGTGAGAGCGGCCGCGAGGTGGCTTTCGGTAACGATCAGAGGCACGTCCTTGGGTACACCATCATCTCTCCAGACCTGGAGGATATGCGTCATTAACTGCGGCTCGGAGTAGAGGGTCTTCCACGTGATATCGCACGGCTCGAACGGATAGTGTTCGAAGGACACGAAAGCCAGGTCTTTCAGGTGGCCGTGCGTCTTGAGGTAGTCGACGAAACGGCCCATCCACGATGTGCGTCCCTGGGCGTCGGGCCACACGCGGATGTCTTCGTTCACGCCCTCGAAGATGGGCCCTCCGAGCTTGAGTTTGGGGTCGATCTCGTGAATCGCGTCCGCCCACTGGACATAGAGAGCGCCGTAATCTTCGGGCATGGCGTGCTTGCCGTCGGGTTCCTCACCCATTTCGATGTAGGCGATCGGGTAGTTACGCTTTTCGATGTACGCGATCTGCGCTGCGGCATCGTCGGGAGTCCCGTAGAGCATTGTGACCGGAATCATTGCCGGCAGATTGTTGGTGATGCCGCTGGTGAAGAAAAGATCGAAGCCGGTGTGCTGGTAGCCTCCGGTGGCGTTTACATCGCTCTGGGAATGCCATGGGTCGATGGAGGAGGAGCAATACTCGGGCTGGTTCTTGCCGGTGGCATCTTTTGCGACGTCGGTGAACGTGCCGGTGGCGTCTACGCTTCCGGCGTGGATCTCCTGGATCGCATAGCCAACGCAGTTGCGGATATCGCCCGATCCGTGCAGATCGCACGTGTTCGACGACTCCGTCATGAGCACCCGGACATACTGAGTAGTGACGGGCACATCGGAGAGTTTCAGTGTTACAGTGCCGCCTTTGGCGTTCTTTAATGAGCCATTAGGAAAAATCTTCCAACTTCCTGCAGGACCGCGATCGAAGTCGAGCGCGTATTTTCCGTCCCAATACTCGATCTGGTAGGTGACGGCGAACGGGGCGGCCCATGCGATCTGCACCGCGCTGACCGGCTGCGGAGAGCGTAGATCGACGATGACCCATTGCGGATGCAGCGTATCGCTCTCGTGGGTGAACTTGCTCGTGAGATAAGGATTGCTCTTCCAGTAAGTGAGATTGGGCGTGCCGATGGGGCGGTCGCCGCTGGTGGAAAATCCGCGATGGGGCAGGGCGTAGGCGAGGATGTAGCGTGTCGGCTCCTTGAGTTCGGTGCTGCCGGTAAAGTATCCGCTCTTGTGCTCTGGGTCGCTCCAGGTGCCGTTTTCGGTCCAGTGCCAGGCGGCCATGCGCAGTTCAGTGTTGTTGCGGTAGGTGATCGGGCCCCAGCCTGCGGATAGAGATTCCTGAAGGATGTGCGGGGTATAGACCTGGTCAATACCGCTGTGGGAGAGCACATCGACCGAACTGCCGAGGGAACGGTCGGGATCAAACGAGTTCAGGATGTGGGCTGGAGTGGTGTCAACGTGGACGACGGTCGGTTGCGGGGGCGTAGTTGTGGATTGAGCGAGAGATCGTGGGACGATTTGCACGATGGTGGCACAGACTACGACGATAAAAAAGAACGAGCAAGTCAGAGGCAAGAATCGGCGCAGAGGATACATGGGGTCCTCGGAATTTGTGGGATGACTGAATAGTAAAACGTTTCAATGGCGGTTCCTGCAAGAGATTTCTCGCGGGATTCCATGCTGCGAAAACGCTCCCTCTTTTCGAGTGGCGGCGGCATCGGCTCATTTGGGGGCGGCCGTCGACGTCTTTGAAACCGAAAATCAAGAGGCGTCGGCCAGATGGATGAAGCCCAAAACGCGCGCGTGTTTCAATCACAGGCCAGTGTGATCCTAATCGTCGTCCCCGCTTCCGGGCCAAGCTAGCCTGAAGTGTTTGCATAGGGACTGAGGCATGCGAGAGACCATCAAGCGGTTATGGCCGGAGATCGATTGGATTGAAGATCTCCAATTACGTGAACAAGTTACACAGACCTGGATCAAGGCGCTCGAGCGCAGTCCGCTCAAAGCGGAGGACCTGAAGCAGATCCCTTTTACGCTGCTGGTTCCGAACTGCTCCGTCACTTTCATGGTGCATAAACGCTGCGTCGTGCACATCGCGCGACACAGCGCCAAGGCTATGCAGGAGTTCATGGGGCGGGCCTTGCCGATCGATATGGACACCGTGATTGCGGGCGCGATTCTGGCCGACGTGGGCAAATTGCTGGAATACGAAATTGGCCCCGACGGCAAGAGCCGGCAGAGCGAGCGGGGTGAAGCTTTGCGGCATCCGTTCACCGGGGTCGCGCTAGCGCTGGAATGCGGCGTGCCGGACGCGGTTTGCCACATCATTGCGGCGCATGCCGCGGAAGGCGATCTCGTCAAGCGAACGACCGAAGCTTTCATTGTGCATCACGCCGACTTCATGGCGTTCTTGCCGTTCAAGAACCCGAAGAACACGAGAGTCAAGACCTAAGGAGAAGAATCTTGTCCGCACCAAAATCAGTAGTTCCGGCAAAGGAAACAGTGACCGCGAGGATGGCGCGCTGGGCGGCTGGTCTGCAATATAAGGACCTGTCGCCAGACGCGATCTACCAG
>JADGNQ010000304.1 GCA_017883385.1 Candidatus Sulfotelmatobacter sp. | reverse complement strand
GAAATGCATATGGGTAAAGTTCACCCAGACAAACGCCGGCTTTCCTGCCGCGTTTTGCTCTTTGATGAAGACCGCCGCTCTTTCGGCGATATCGTCGTCCACTGTCTCCATACGCAATTTGGTAAGCGGTCCGGTGTCCTTGATCGTCTGCTTGCCGACCTTGCCGAAGCGCGGGTCATCGGTGGTGTCGTCAACGTCTGTGGCTTTGCAGTGAAGCACACCGCGTGGGCCGAACTGCTTAAAGAAATTCGGGTCTACCGGATAATCCGGCAGTTCCGGCTCTTCGGAGGCGTTCAGGTGGTAAAGAGCGCCGTAAAACTCGTCAAACCCGTGGACGGTGGGCAGGTGCTCGTTGCGGTCGCCAAGGTGGTTCTTGCCGAACTGGCCGGTGGCGTAGCCCTGCGCCTTGAGCAGTTCGGCGATGGTCACATCGCGGTGCTGGAGGCCCTGCGTGGCACCGGGCAGGCCGACCTTGGTGTTGCCCGTGCGCAGACCGCATTGGCCGGTCATGAACGCGGACCGACCTGCCGTGCAGCTTTGCTCGGCATAGTAGTCCGTGAACATGACGCCTTCTTTCGCAACGCGATCGATGTTCGGGGTCTTGTAACCCATGAGTCCATGGTTATAGGCGCTGATGTTGGACTGACCGATGTCGTCGCCCCAGATGATTACGATATTAGGTTTCTTTGTAGCCATGATTTGCCCCTTTCGATTGATAAATATTGATGCCAAGTTACGTTCACAAATCGGTGCGTCAGAACAACGTCAAAAATTGAAACAACCTATTGGACCTCCACAGCTAGTCGACTGACATCGCCGCCTTGGCCAGCGTTTCCAGGTCGAGGTACTGCGCCTTTTCAGTCGTCACGCCGACGAACTGGATCGTGCCTCCCTTGAACTCGCCCGGCGTCTTGTAAATGCCGCTGACAGCGTCGCCGCTGTCGAAGCCGATGCAAAGGCCATCGCCGGACAGCGTGAATTTACCGACCTGTGCGCGCATCGGTCCCTCGGCCACGACCTTATCGTTGACGTAGAGCTTCGTCTTGCCTACCGACTCGCGGTTGGGGCCAGCGCCCTCTCTGATGAACTCCATACCCAACGTGTACTTGCCAGGTTTGAGCTCCTTAGAGACGAAAGTCTGTTCCGGCTTAATGCCGAGGAAGTTGTAGACGTAATACAGCTTCTTGTCGGCGATGAACAGCGCGTGACCGCCGAAGCGCGATCCGTGGGCGAAAATGACGCCCGAGCAGTTCGGATCGGTGATCTCGACGTCGGCCAGGATCTTGTAAGAACGTCCCCGGACGTTGACGGCGACGCTTTCCGGAATCGCAGAGGCACCCGGATAGTAGATGTAGCGCTCACGCGGTTCTTCCTCGGTGGGCCGGGGAGTCGTAATGATGTCCGTCGGCGTGCGGTCGTCAAGTGGCAGTACCAGGTTCTTATCCGCCTCTTCGAACCAGGCCTTGATCAGTGCCTGCAGCTTCTCGGGATGCTCCTTGGCCAGGTTCTTCGACTCGGCACGGTCGACGGCGACGTGGTAGAGCTCCCACTCGTCCTTGTCGAAGTTTCCCTTGTTGATGAATGGAACGTGAAGGGCACATGCCTTCCAGCCGTCCTCCCACATGCCGCGCGTGCCCAGCATGGCGTAGTACTGACGCTTCTTGGTGGTGGGCGCGTCCGGCTTCGCATTGAAGCTGTACTTCATCGACACGCCGGAGAGCGGATACTGCTCGACGCCCTTGTAGACCTTGGGCATCTCGAGCCCGCAGACGTCCAGGATCGTCGGAACGATGTCGACCGAGTGGTGATACTGGTTCCGCACCTCGCCGCGCGCCTTGATGCCCTTGGGCCACGAGATGACCAGCGGGTCACACGTCCCGCCCGCGTATTCGGCGTAGCGCTTGAACATTTTGAACGGCGCCGATGTGGCCGCAGCCCACCCCGTCGGGAAATGCTCATAGGTGTCCGGACCTCCGAGCTTGTCGATCAACTTCATGTTCTCGGCTATCTCATCGGGATAACCGTTGAAAAACTTGTTTTCGTTGACAGTGCCGTTGGGGCTGCCCTCGCCCGAGGCGCCGTTGTCCGCGCAGTAGATGACGACGGTGTTCTCCAATTGGCCGCTCTGCTCCAGGTAATCGATGATGCGGCCCACCTGCGCGTCGGTGTACTCCGAGAACCCGGCGTAGACCTCCATCAGGCGCGAGAACAGTTTCTTTTCGTCGGCGGACAGCGAATTCCACGGGCGAACGAAGTCGGCTGGGGCGGCAACGTCGGCCGGCAACGGATTGAGGGGCGTGAGTTTGGTGCCCTCGGGCAGGATGCCTTTGGCGATCATGCGCGGCAGCACCCACTCGCGGTACGACTCGTAGCCCTCATCGAACTTGCCCTTGTACTTGTCGATGTATTCCTGCGGCGCGTGGTGCGGCGCATGATTGGCGCCCGGACAGAACCACATGAACCACGGCTTGGACGGGTTGCCGGACTTCTGATCCTTGATCATCTTCAAGGCCTGATCGGCCAGGTCGCTGGAGAGGTGATACCCCTCCTCCGGCGAGTACGGCGGATCGATCGCCTTATTGTCTTCAATCAGATCGGGATACCACTGATTGGTCTCACCGCCGATGAATCCGTAGTAGCGGTCGAAGCCCATGCTGAGCGGCCAGCTTTTCTTACTGGCGCCGAGGGCAACGTCCGTCTCAGGCACATTGTGGTTTTTTCCCAGCCAGAAAGTGCTCCAGCCGCCGTCCTGCAGTATCTGTCCGACCGTGGCGCATTCTTCGGGAATGCGGGCCATGTGCCCGGGGAATCCGTTGGACCCCTCCGTGATGCAGGCACAACCGTTCAAGTGGTGATTGCGCCCGGTCAGGCAGGTCGAGCGGGTCGGCGAACAGAGCGCTGTCGTGTGCCACTGCGAGTACATCAGACCGTTGTCGGCCAGCTTCTGCAGCGTCGGCATGTTGATGCGGCCGCCGAATGGCGACCAGGCGGCGAGGCCCGTGTCATCGTAGAGCACGAACAAGATGTTCGGCGCGCCTGCAAGCGCTTTGGTCGGAGTGTACGGCTCCCAGTCGGGAGTGGAATCGCGGACGTCGAGCTTGATGTTGCCTTTGAACGGTTTTTTTGGCATGGCTTAGTTTCCTTTTGTTTGGGTTTAGTTTTGTTCAGTTGGGAATTGGTTCGTCATTTCACCTTCTCAAAGTCCGGCAGAATCCACGTCCGGTCGAAGTGGGCTTCGGTGGGGCCGTAGAGGCGGAAGTAGGGAAACCACGCTTTGCCGGGCACGGTGGGAATCCAGTTCTTCTCGAAGCCTGCCGGCGCTTTCGGGCCGATGTAGAGGTCCACAGAGCCGTCGGTGTTCTTCACCAGATCCTGCACAGAAGAGCGGTCAGTAATGTCGGTGCCGTTTTTGATCAGGGCGCGCGTGTCCACGTCATAGAGCGTGATCGACCAGAATTGCTTGGCAGGCGCGTTGGGCGGGACGTGCAGCCGATAGTTCGTCGCACCGTCGAGCCAGTCGCCGTCTTTGTCCTTATTGATGCCGAGATAGACGGAGCCTACGCCGGGCGTCTTGCTCACCATACCGGCCGAGGTGCATGAGGCTTCGTAAAACCACGAGGTGCGCGCATCGAGCTGCGTGTAGTGTTCCGCTTCCTGGCTGGGATCGAAACACAATTCAAACATCCACTCGGAACCCTCAACATACAGGGCCTCGTCCACGAACCGTTTTTCGTAATCGTTGACCTTGGCCATTGCCTCGCCGACGAGCGTGGCATCTGTCAGGATCTTCTTCATCCGGGCGTCAGGATTGAACGGCTTGCCCTTCTCCATGCCGAGCGACTTCAACATCCCCATCATGATGCGGTCGCGTTCCTGGACAGGCTCTTCGTTGATCCAGCGGGCGAGCGTCTCCCAGTAGGCGAAGCCGCGCGGCGCGTTCGCGAGCGAGTCCCCGCCGCCCACTGAGACCACCTTGGTCGCGGGCGGGTTGGCGCGCTGGCTGAAGGGATACAGGCGAATCTTGCCCCTCATCGCCTCCTTTTCCTGAACGCTGGGAGCGAGCAGGCGCAGCAGCCACAGATTGTTGACCGTGGTTGAACGCACGACGATGAAGTCTTGTGCTCCCTCGGGCTCAGCCTGGCCCGGGCCGAGCAGGAGAAACTTGCCGCCCTGGCCCTTGTCGGGACCGGGAAAGCCCATATCGGTGACGGGGCGCTGCCACATATCATTCACGAAGCCGACGGACGCGCCGGCGGGGAGCTCGAACGCATACGGGCCGCTCTTTTCCAGATTGAGCCAGGACATCAAGTAGGGCGTCGTTGCGTTACCCGTAAGAAAGCGCTGGATGGCCGGGACGGTATCCACCCGGATGAGGTCGCCATAGGCCGCGCCGGGCGCGGTCATCAGGACTTGCTCGACTCCGCCGAAGGAGACGAATGGCATCGCCCACAGGTAAATCTGGCAAGCGCGTTGAAAGTCGCGTTCGTCGTAGACCTTTTCGACGGTCTCCTTGGTCGGATAACCGTTGGCGAAGTCGTGCGTGAACGA
>JADGNQ010000303.1 GCA_017883385.1 Candidatus Sulfotelmatobacter sp. | reverse complement strand
CGGGCTGCGCGCTAACTTTCTTGCGCGCGTCGCGGAGCTTCTTGATCTTATCCAGCCGCTTCTGCTCCTCATCAACGCGCACGGTGAGGAATTTGATGACTGGCTCGGTCACGCGCAGGCGGCGCTCCAACTCGTGAATCACCGCGCCCCCGCCCTCCACTACCATCAGGACATAAATGCCCTCGTGGAATCGGCGCACCGTGTAGGCCAGGCGGCGTTTTCCCATCTTGTCGACCTTCTGCACGCTTCCGCCCGACGCCGGCACAATCGACTGCAGGTGCGCAATCAGTTTGTCCAGATCCTCTTCCGTCATATCCGGCCGGACAATGAACATCAGCTCATAAATACGATTCATTTTGTCTCCAAATTTCCTAGGGGTCGGGCTAGGGATCAGAGTACAGTGGGCCGAGGCTTACTAACCCCTGTCCCCTAATCCCTGGTCCCTTCGTCTTTCCGGTTGAAGCGATTCATCGCCGCCGCCGGACCCTCTTTCAGAATCACCTTCACTGCTTCTTCGGCAGTGTCCAGAATTCCGTCCACCACCGTCAGTTCCGCTTTGCGCAGCGGCGCCAGCAGATAACTTTCGCCGTCGCTCACCTTGTGATCCGGGGCAACTCCAATCCGGATGCGCAGAAAATCCTGCGTGCCCAGCGCCCCGATGATCGACTCGATGCCGTTGTGTCCCGCCGAACTGCGCCGCGTATGAATGCGCAACGTGCCCAGCGGAAAATCCAGTTCGTCCTGAATCACAATCAGGTCCGACTCCGGCTTCGCTTCGTACTCTCTCACCAGTTCCCGCACCGAGACGCCACTTAGATTCATGTACGTCTCCGGCTTGGCCAGCAGCACCGTCTGATCGCCAATTGCCGCCCGCGCCGTCAACGCCCGGCACTGCCGGTTTCTGACTTCTACCCCTAGGTTTCCCGCGATGCGATCAATCGCTAGAAAGCCAAGGTTATGCGGCGTGAGTCGATACTCGTCACCGGGATTGCCCAGACCGACGATCAGTTTCACGCCACCATCCCGAACCACGTAGCAGCGGACGCATTCGTCCGCCGGGCTTGCGTAAGGGTCGTGCCACTCGAAACCCTGTCGAGCTTCGCTCGACAGGACCGGCGAATGCGCCCGTCCCTACGTAAGCTATTTCTTCTCCTTCTTCTCGGCCTTCTCCGGCTTCGCTGCCGGAGCCTCGGCGCCTTCTTCCTCGGTCTCCTGCTTGCCCTTCTTGATAACCTCGGGCTCTGCTGGAGCTGCCGCTTCCGCCGCTGCCGCGTCCGGAGTGGCCACAACTTCTTCCTTCACCGAAGTTACGTGCGCCACGGGCTGATTCGCGTCCGTAATGAACTTGACCTTTTCCGAATGCGGCAAGTCCGATACGCGCAGCACTTTGCCGAACGTGAGCTGGCTGACATCGGCATCAATGTGGCTCGGAATATCGCCGGGCAGGCACTCGATCTCAACTTCGCGCAGCATCTGTTCCATGATGCCGCCCTCCTGCTTCACGCCCGCAGCCTCGCCCACCAGGGTGACGGGCACGCTCACCTTGAGCACTTTGTCCAGGGCAATGCGCTTCAGGTCGATGTGCAGCAGCGTGCCCTTGATGGGCTCGTACTGCCAATCGACAATCATGGCCTTGGAGCGCTCGCCGTCTTTGAGGGCGAGATCGAAAATCGTGTTGTGGCCGGTCTCGGAGCTCAGGATTCGCTGAACGTGCCGCGGATCCACGCTGATGGAGAGCGAATCCTTGCCCGCTCCGTAAACCACGGCCGGAATCTTTCCGCTACGGCGCACGGCGCGGGCGTCGTTCTTGGTCCCCGCTTCCCGCGGTTGCGCTTCGAGTAAGTTCTGTTCCAATGCAGTCGCCATAATATTTAAGTCCTTAAGCTGTGAGCTTCGAGCTATGAGCAACCATGTTGGCTACGAGCTCAAGGCTCGAAGCTCATAGCTGATTTCTTACGTAAACAACTTGCTGACTGAAGTCTCTTCGTGATTGGCCTGAATCGCCCGGCCAATCAATCCTGCAATCGAGAGGACCTTGATCTTTCCTCCCTTTTCGGTGCGTGCCGCATCGGCCTCGGGGCTCAGTGGGATCGTGTTCGTGACCACCACTTCCTGTATGACCGAGTTCCGGATGTTCTCCACCGCAGGGCCCGAGAGCACCGCGTGGGACGCACAAGCGTAAACCGAGGTCGCACCGTTTTCCATCAACGCCGCCGCGGTCTTTACCAGCGTTCCGGCCGTGTCGATCAAATCGTCGATGATCAAGCACGTGCGGCCGTTGACGTCACCGATCACATGCATCACCTCGGCTACGTTCATCTCGACGCGCCGTTTGTCGACGATGGCCAAAGCCGCATCGACCTTTTTTGCGAAAAACCGCGCCCGTTCCACGCCGCCCGCATCGGGTGAAACCACCGTCAGATTGGGCAATGCCAGCTTCCGGAAGTGATCCACCAGCACCGGCGAAGCGAACAGGTGGTCCACCGGAATGTTGAAAAAACCCTGCAACTGCGGCGTATGCAGATCCACAATCAACGCCCGATGCGCGCCCGCCGTGGTCAGCAGATCGGCCACCAGCTTCGATGAAATCGGGCTGCGCGGCTTGTCCTTGCGGTCCTGCCGGGCATACCCGAAGTACGGAACCACGGCCGTGATGCGCCGCGCCGACGCGCGCTTCAGCGCATCGATCATCAACAGCAATTCCATCAGGTGCTCGTCCACTGGACGGCACGTGGGCTGCATCACAAACACGTCACAGCCGCGCACGTTCTCCTGAATCTGGACGTAGCACTCGCCGTCCCGGAACCGAATCACCTGAGCCTGCCCGCGCTGCATCCCGAGAAACTGGCAGACTTCATCGGCCAGATGCTCGTTTGCCGTGCCGCTGAAAATCTTGAACTTCTCGTCCACCCGCGGACGCTGCTTCCGCTCCGTTTTATCGTCAGTCACAGGTGGACTTTTCTTCTCAATCTTCTCAGTCTTGTCGGTTGGCGTGACTAAAGTAGCCATAGTGAGTTCTCAGTTCTCGGTTTTCAGTTCTCAGTATTTCGGTCTCGGCCAGTTCAACTGAGAACTAAGAACTGGCAACTGAGAACTGTTTTTCTGGCTGGGCCGCTAGGATTCGAACCTAGACAAAGTGCTCCAAAGGCACTTGACCTACCATTAGTCGACGGCCCAGTAAGCCATTGTTGACTGCTGAATTGTCGATTGTTGATTGAACCCCAAAGGGCTCTCTAATTGTCAATCAACATTCAAAAATCAACAATCAAAAACTCTTCGCCGACCACCACGAACTCACGTGGCGATGGCCGCCCTTCGACTGCGCTCAGGGCAGGCTCTTGGCCGTCCAAAGCGAAGGCGAAGCCGAGCGCCCACGCACGTAACGCTCACTCCGCGATAACCCGCCGCCAGTAAGTCCGCCGTGTCAGCGTCACCGTCGCCTGCGCCGCCCAGCCTTGTTTCTGGAGCCTGGCCGCAGCCTGGACGGCCGCCTCTCGCGAGGCAAACAGCCCGTACAGCGTCGAACCGGAGCCCGACAAGGACGCATATTTCGCGCCCGCGCGCAAAAGCGCACGCTTCCCATCACTCAGCTCGGGATATTCAGGAAAGACGACCCGTTCGAAGTCGTTTTCAATCCCAGCCCGGACAAGCCAGAGAAGCGGATTCCTGGCCCGGCCCCCTCTTGCCAAGAAATCAGAAGGAGCACTGGAGTAAATCTCGCTCAGCCACGCCGACAACCCACGGCCAAGCTCATTCATTCTATCGAACGAGTGAGCCACCGTCAATTTAGTGGCTTTGGTTTGTGTGGGGACAGCCGTCCCCGGCTGTCGAGCCAGGGGAAGCCCGGCGGAGTTTGGTTCTGATTGTGTGGGGCCGGGTCTTTGACCCGGCCGGGCCGAGCGAAGCTCGGCTGCCCCTCGATCCGAAGCCGAAAGTCTGCTCTCCAGCAAACCCTCGCGGGCAGGAGTGCCCACGCCACACGAACCCTCTCCACATAACCGATCCCACTCCGCAAATGCCTTCGGAGTAGACACGCCAATCTCGGGAGTCACCACCACACACGCCATCGCTGGCAAGTCAGGTACCGGGTAAACCTGCTCTCCACGCCCCACCCCGAGCACGGTCCCACCCACAAGAAACAAGGGCAGGTCCGATCCAACCTCCGCCGCAATCCGCAGCTTTTCCGCGGTGGGCAGCGTCTTGTTCAGCGCCCGCTCCAACCCCAGCAGAGTGGCCACCGCATTCGCCGAAGCCCCGCCCAGTCCACCCTGCACGGGCAGCCGTTTCTCGATCTCGATCAACACGCGCCGCTGCGCTCGCAGCGCGCGCATGGCCCGTTCGACGACTCGGAAACAGGTGTTCGATTCATCTCTCGGCACGCGCGGATCGGCACAGCGAATCTCGATTCGGTTCCCGCACCCCGCGCTCACGCGAATCACATCATGCAGCCCGATCGTCTGATACACGGTCAGCAGTTCGTGGAACCCATCGTCCCGCGCGGCGCCAATGCGCAGCCCGAGATTAATCTTCGCGAACGATCGCACGGTCACGGTCATG
>JADGNQ010000135.1 GCA_017883385.1 Candidatus Sulfotelmatobacter sp. | reverse complement strand
GCCTCCTGCGCTACATAGGCCATTTGCGCGATGCTGGTCACGTTGGGCGAGAGCTTGACGATGAGCGGACGCTGCGCGACGCGCTTGGCGGTGGTTACGACTTCGTCCAGCAGACGCGGATCGCTGCCAAACTGCATTCCACCCTGCGCAGTGTTGGGGCAGGAAACGTTCAGCTCGTAGGCTGCGATGCCCTCCCCGTCGTTGAGAATCTGGATGGTTCGTTCGTAGTCCTCGCGGGTGTAACCGAAGACATTCGCCATCACGACGATGTTCTTGATCTTCCGCAGGTGCGGCATCTTCTCGTCCAGAAACGCCTGCGCGCCGATATTCTGCAAGCCGATCGCATTCAACATGCCGGCCGCGGTCTCCCACAGGCGAGGCGGAGGGTTGCCGATCATGGGCTCCTTTGACAGGCCCTTCACCACAAATCCGCCAAGCTTGCTGAGGTGGACCACATCTTCAAACTCGACGCCGTAGCCGAAGGTGCCGCTGGCGGCAATGACGGGATTCTTGAGTTCAATGCCGGCGAAGCTGACGGCAAGATCGGGAGTGGGGTGTCCGTGGGGGGTCATGGCTGGCTCCCCGCTGGATTCGCGCCCGGATTTGTAGGATGGTGCGGGGGTGCGAGTGCCTCCGTGAGCACTCGTCCCACCGAATGGGTCGGAGCATTGATCCCCAACAGCGACGCCAGAGTGGCCGCCAGATCTACAGGTTCGACGCTCGTGCGATAGGTTCCCGGCTGGAAAGCGAGGCCGTAGAAAGCCAGCGGCACGTGTGTGTCGTATGCGTAAGGCGAGGTGTGGTCTGTGCCTTTGCCCGGCCCTACCGTGTAGATGTCGGGGAGTCCCATCACGAACCAGCTTCCCTCCGGCGAATAGCTATTCAGGTACTTCCGGCCAAGGGCCGTGTTGGGAACTTCGCCTGAAGCCAACTGCGATTTGGTGTAGTACTCGCGAAGGCCCGCTTGCTTCATGGCCTCGCCGACTGCGCCTTCGGCATCGTGCTCGCGCACGTGAGCGGCGGCGAATGGATCCTGATCGAGCCAGGCCAGGGGATAGTCCAGTTTCACGTACGTCGCGGGATGGCCGGGAGAGAATTTTGCTGTGATGGCGCTGTTGATCTGCGCCTCGAGTTTTGTTGCATCGAGATTTGCCGCCGGGATGCGCAACTTCTTCACATCATCCGGCAGCGAGGAAACGCCGTGGTCCGCCGAGAGGGCGATCCACACGTCGGCCAGGCCGATCTGATGTCCCAGGAAGTTGATGAAGTCGGCCAGTTGGCGATCGAGGTCGAGAGCCATCTGCTGCATTTCCGGAGAATCTGGCCCGACCTGGTGGCCAAGAATGTCGTTGGGCGAGAGGCTGATGGAAAGCAGATCCGTGGCGGGGCCGCGGCCGACGTTCTCGTAGACGACCAGTTCCTTGGCAAACTCGAACTCATACTCGTTGCCGAAGGCGGTCGGTCCGACGACCTCGTAGAAGCCGGCTTCGGAGCCGTCTTTGCCCTTGCGATGCGCCGTGGAGCGCAGAACAGCACCTTGTGCGCCCTTCCAGTCACGGTCCCAGTATTTCGCGGGGCGGCTCTCGTTGAAATCCTGCACCCAGCGCGGGAGTTCATTGCGGTAGTAGGTGGATGTGACCCAGGCGCCGCTCTTTGGTTCGATCCAGTAGGCTGCATCTCCGGCGAATCCGGCGGGCAGGATGGCAGCGCGGTCTTTCAAGGAGACTCCGAAGACCCGCGCTTTGCCCTGCGTGGCCAGCTTGAGTTCATCGCCCAGCGTGTCGGCCAGCAGGTTGTGCGGCGAGGCGCCGGCCTTGTCTCCGGCAACGCCGACTAACTTCGTGCTGTCGTCTTCGACCGAAGTCACCATGCGCTTCTTCTTCTGGTCCCACCATTCGTTGGCGGCAATGCCGTGGCCATTGCTGTAGGCGCCGGTGAAAAGCGTGGAGTGTCCCGGAGCGGTGCGCGTGTTGGCGTAGTTGTAGTTGCAGTTCGGAAAGTAGGCGCCATGGTCGAGAAGGAAGCGGAACCCGGCGTCGCCGAACTGGTCGCGATAGCGTTCCAGATAGTCGCCGCGGAACTGGTCAATCACGATCACGACGACCAGCTTGGGGCGCCCGTTGTAAGCCGAGGCCGCGCTGGGAGCGGAAAGGACGGCGACCGCTGCCGTCATTGTCAACGCAAAGGCTAACGCTGAAAGCAGGCCTGCGCGCACAGATCTGGGGGACGATCTCATCGCGAAGGTAGTTTACACAGGTGGGGGGTATCCGCCAAAACTACTTCGGCCCATGCAGCTTGAATGCTAATATTCTCCGGCTATTCATCTCACCCTGGATAGCGGGGAGTTGGTTGCATGAGAAAGCTGTTTCTCTGCGTAACTGTAGTCGCATTGTTGTTGGTTCCTGTGCTGTTGGGGCAGAAGCAAAAGGTGGGTGCAGCTTCGGCCGCGCGGGTTGCCCGCGGCAAGTACCTCGTGGAGCAGGTGGGCCTGTGCGGCGACTGCCACACACCGCGTAACGAAAAGGGAGAACTCGTGAAGGAGCAGTGGTTGAAGGGCGCGACTCTCGACTTCAAACCCATCGCACCTGTTCCGGTCTGGGCAGACAAGGCAGTCAACATCGCTGGGCTTCCCGGGTGGGAGAAAGACGCGGCGATCCGGTTTATGATGACCGGAATTGCTGCCAATCAGCTTCCGGCGCGGCCACCGATGCCGCGGTACCGGTTTAACGAGCCGGATGCGGAGGCCATCGTGGCTTATCTGAAGTCGCTGGAGCCGGGAAACAAACCCATTAACCACGAAGTACACTAAGGTTCACGAAGGAGACCATGAAGATCCTTCGTGTAACTTTGTGTCCTTCGTGGTCCAGGTTTTGCGTCTGCGGCCGCGCGGGCAGCGTGCATTCCCCCGCGCTTTTCCGATACATTAGATGTTCCCATGCTTGATCTGAATTTCGTGCGTGAAAACCTGCCTGTGGTCGAAGAAAAGCTGCGCCAGCGTGGCATGGATCCGGCTGCGGTGCTTAGGGACTTTCGCGAAGTTGACACGCAGCGGCGACTGGCCATTACTGAGGCCGAGACCAGCAAGGCCCATCGCAACAAGGCTTCGGAAGAAATCGCAAAATTGAAGAAGAGCGGCCAGGACGCCACTGCCGCCATGGCTCAGACCAAAGATCTGCGCGAGAAGATCCAGACGCTGGAGAAGACCGCCGGCGACCTCGATGTCCGGCTCCGCGATATTCTGGCCGGCATTCCGAACCTGCCGCACGCGAGTGTGCCGGTCGGGCACAGCGCTGAGCAGAATGTGGAAGTCCGCAGCTGGGGCTCGCCACCTAAGTTTGATTTCGCGCCCAAGCCGCACTGGGACTTGGGCTCCGAGTTGGGCATCCTTGATCTGGAACGGGCCGTGAAACTGACCGGCGCGCGTTTCGCCGTCTACTGGGATTTAGGGGCGAAACTCGAGCGGGCGCTGATGAACTTCATGCTCGATCTACATACGCGCGAGCATGGATACACCGAAGTTCTGCCGCCGTATCTGGTCAATTCGGAATCGATGTACGGCACGGGGCAGCTGCCGAAGTTTGCCGCCGATCTTTTCCGGGTGCCGCAGGGCGAGAAGGATCTCTGGCTGATTCCGACTGCGGAGGTCCCAGTCACAAATCTTTTTCGCGACGAAGTTCTGGACGCGGCACGGCTGCCGATCTCTCTTACGGCATACACGCCGTGCTTTCGCAGCGAAGCGGGATCGTACGGGAAAGACGTGCGCGGCATTATCCGGCAGCATCAATTTCAGAAAGTCGAATTGGTGAAGTTCACGCGGCCGGAGAACTCGTACGAAGAGCATGAGAAGCTCACGCGCGATGCGGAAGAAGTCTTACAGAAACTTGGCCTGCACTATCGCACAGTAGCGCTGTGCACGGGCGACATGGGACCGGCTTCGGCCAAGACGTACGACATCGAGGTCTGGCTGCCGGGACAGCAACTGTATCGCGAAATTTCGTCGTGCTCGAATTACGAAGCGTACCAGGCGCGGCGTGCCAACATCCGTTACCGGCCGGAAGGCAAGAACAAGACGGAATTCGTGCACACACTGAACGGCAGCGGTCTGGCCGTGGGCCGCACCTGGGTTGCGATTGTGGAGAATTATCAGCAGGCTGACGGGAGTGTCGTGATTCCGGAGGCGCTGCGGACTTATATTGGCGCCGAACGGATTACGCCGAAAAAGTTTTGAGCTGCGAGTCATGAGCCGGGAACAACGAAAGCCCACTTCTCGCGCAAAAGGCGCGCGAGAAATGGGGCACCCAAGGTCGGTTCACCGCTCGTCACTCATAGCTCGCAGCTCACGACTCACGTTTGCCAAGACAAGGAACGGTCACTAGACTTGCATAGAGCAGAACTGACGACTACCGCGCCCAGTGCGCCCTTTCCGATGAACGCCGTGTGGCGAACAATTCGCGGATACATTCTGTGGCAATACGAGCGTGGCACTCTCCACTACGACATCATGGTCACGCTGATTATCATCTTTGTCCTGTTCTCGCCGAAGGTCATTAACTTCAACGACAAACCTATCGCGCGGAATCCGCATCCGACCGATGTAATGGTAACGGCCGATCAGCAGGGCCATTTGTTTTACCAGGTCGCAGCCAGCGCGGTTTCGCCGGGCGATGACCGCTCGGTCCGCGAGCAGTTGCTGCACATCATCGAGCCGATTTCCGGAGCGGTCTCGATTGTGAGTTATGAAACCGTTGCCGACCGCAACGGGCAGGTGCAAAGTTACAAGGTGTTGGCGAAGAGGGAGTAAGATTGATTCGGACGACGGGTCGAAATCAAGAGTTCAAATGAAGAGCTTCACGCTAATCCTGCCCATCGCGGTCGTCTGGAGCCTTCTTCGCCTTGCGCCAGGCCTGCCTCAAGCGCCGGTCGCGTCCGGTCCGCTGGACTCCGTCTTGAAGAAGATGGACACGGCTGCGGCCAGCTTTCGCACCACGCGAGCCGAGTTCGAATGGGACCGCTACGAAAAAGTCATCAATGAAGTCGACGACATACAGTCGGGCACGATCTTCTACCGCCGCGCCGGCAAAGACATAGAAATGATGGCGGATATCAACAAGCCCGACAAGAAATATGTCCTTTTCAGCGGTGGAAAAATCCGCATGTATCTGCCTAAGCCAGACCAGGTGACCGTCTACGACTTGGGCAAAAACAGCGCCGATTTCGAGAGTTACCTTGTCATCGGGTTTGGAGGCAGCGGGCAAGACATGCTGAAGGCTTTCGACGTGACCTATCTTGGCCCGGAGAGCATCAATGGCGTCGCCACGGCGGAACTGCAACTCGTCCCCAAGTCCGAGAAGGTCCGCAACACTTTCGCAAGGATTCTGCTTTGGATCGATCTTGATAAGGGCATCTCCGTGCAACAGCAGTTCTTTGAGCCGCAAGGAGATTACCGCCTGGCCAAGTATTCCTCCATTCGCGTGAACGAGAAGGTCGGGGACGACGTTTTCAAGCTAAAGACCACGAACAAGACACAGACGATTTCGCCGCGCGGTTAAGCTGTTGAATCTAAAGGGCAAGAAGGTGTGTAGGGAATTGCACACGGGGCGCTATACTGACCGCACCTTCAGTTGGGTTTATTCATGGCCAAGGTTTTTACGATTACAGTCCCTCCTAAGCTGGGCAACAAACGCAGGGAGCGCACGTCAGACCCTCGTTACGTGGATGGACAGCGCCTGCTCGTAGAAGCGATGAAGTATCTGGCGCAGGCCGACCCGGTCAAAAACCGCCCCGCGATCGAACTCATCTCAGAGCACGTCCGCACGCGGTTCCGCATGAGCGACTCGCCGCTGGCGTAGCGCGCCGCCTCCAACTGCTTCCGACTTCTCGTTTTCCTCAGAAGGTATAGCGCAGCATGAACTGCATTACGCGCGGCTGCGTTAGGGTTGAGCTGTAGACGCCGAAGTTGGTGGAACTGTTCAGGTCAAACTGGTTTGACGAAAGCGCCGCGTCAAAGCGCACGGCATTGGTGATGTTGAAGGCTTCCCAGGCAAAACTGAGGGTTTGGCCTTCGCGGATCTTCCAGTCCTTATCGAGTCCCGCGTCAATGCCAAAATAGCCAGGTCCGCGAAGCTCGTTGCGTTGCCCACCCTCGCCCGGGAAAGGATCGCGGAAGGCTGCCCTTGCCGCATTTCCGTTGGGGAACATGGTCGGATTGCCCAGGGTGTCACGGTAGACGCCAATCTTGCCAGGGTTGCCAACCTCGACGGCTTGGCCGGTGAGATCGTAGTTGGTCGGCCATCCATCGCCTGGGAAAACACTGAAGGGCAGCCCGGTTGACCAGTGGAATAATCCGGTAAGGCTCCATCCGCCGATCACGGCATCTGCCACCCGGCCCAGGCCAGATCCGAACTTCTTACCTCGCCCGAAAGGAAGGTCGATTACCCAGTTAGCGTTGATCTGGTGGCGCAAGTCGAAATCGGAAACGGCGCGCAGTTGGTTCGGCGCCCAGGAATTGATGACCTGGCTGGAGAATCCACCGACCGTGTCGAACACGTTCACCCGCTCGGCATTGGAGCCGACGTCGATCGACTTCGAGAACGTGTAGTTCACATCGAACTGCACGCCGTTGCGCAGCGCCTTGCGCAGCGTGAGATTCAGCGCGTGATATGCACTGTTACCCGAGGATCTCCAGCCCCAAAGCGAAGAGAATTGCGGCATGAAGAAGTTGTATTCCATGGGCTGCGATTGCCCAGGCAGTTGCGAGCAACCGGGGAAGCAGGCGCCGTAGGTGGGCGTATCGGTAGCCTGCAGAGCGACAATCTCGTCGCCGACGTTGCAGGCAAACGTGTCGTACATGGCCTGCGTGGCGGTGACCGTGCTTCCGAGGTTTCCTGTGGGAACCGAACCGCATCCCCAGAGCTGAGTGGCAGAGTCTCCGGCGGCTGCAGGAAACAAGTCTTCCCAGTATGTGCCGGCATTCGTCGTGTTGACATCACTGACCGCGGTTGGTGTCGGTTTCTTTCGCGCGAGTTTTGAGAGAGTCGTGGCTGCCGAGAAATAGTCCTGATGGGTTTTCGGATCGACGATATCTTCCGGCAGTCCGAGATCAGTTTCCTGCAGGAGATGCCGGCCAAGCCGGCCCACATACGACGCCTCAAGAGTGAAGCTGTTTCCCAAGTCGCGGGTGAACGAAAAGTTGAACACGTGCGAATACGGCGTCTTCAATTTGTTGTCCATTCCCCAGTAGATGGCGAAGCCGCCGGGAGCATCCACGCCTGAAGGCGGAGTAACGGGGAAAGGTCCGGGGGCCACGCCGTCCATCTGTTGGCCACAATACTGACCATGCGGAAGATCGTGAATTCCCGTGAAGCGAAACGCGCAGTCTACGTCCTGAACCGCGTAGGGATTGGTTTCATACGAGGTCAAACCAAACGAGCCGTTACGATCGAATGTATTGACCAGGCCTGTGCCGAAGTGATCGAAGTAGAGGCCGTAGCCCATGCGGATGGAGCTCTTCCCCGCCCCACCGAAGAAACTCTTCAGCCATCCGCTGTCGAAGTTGGGGGAGTAAGCGAGCGCGAATCGCGGAGCGAGGTTTTTGTAGTCCCAGTTCCAGTAAGGGTTCTTTCCGTTGGCCTGCCCGGAAAGGCCGAACGTGATCGGGTCTAACCCGCCGGAGAGGCCATTGGCGGCGTTCTGGCCGGGGGAATAGGCCTGACCCGCAAGCTGCGCCTTGGCTCTCTGCGCAAACAGATTGTTGATATCGATCGTCGGCGCAGCCTGGTTTCCGTCCACCTCGTATGGCGGCTGCAGCAGTGAATAACGGAGTCCTGCTGTCACAACCAGGTTGTGAGTCACGCGCCAGGCGTCTTGCGCGTACCACTCTGCCTCCCAGGCCTTGAAATGGCGCGGAATCAATTGGCCGGATGGAATTTGTGTCCCCGCTTTATTCTGATTGAAGATGGCATTGGACACTGTGACGACCCCCGCCAACCCCATGGCAGCGAAGTCGTAGAGTTCTCCGAATCCGGAATCGACGAATGGATACGGCGGGATCGCAAAATGGTATGCCTGTCGGGGATCGAGGTCGCTGCCCTGATTGGCAATGCCAGCATTGGTGTCGAGCGAGAACGGATCCGTCACCGCGTACGACACGTTTTGAAAGTTACCAGCCCGATTGTTGTGCACGAGCCGCAAATTCGTACCGAACTGGAGGGTATGCTTGCCCTTCGTCCAGGTCACGTCATCGACGAAGTTATGCACTGGCACGTTGACATATTCCGATTGCGACGCCAGGTCGGTAATGTCGCTCAGGGTGCGGAAATGCACGTAGGGTTGCGAGTTGATGCCGGAATCGCCCACGCCTTCGCGCACCAGCGACCAGCGCAAGTTGTTGATCAGGGTGGGGCGAAGTAAAGCGGTATAGCCCACGGCTACGCCTTTGTTATTGCTCGTGTGGAAGTCGCTGGAGGGCTGGCCGGGAAACTCCGGGGCTCCCGCCTGATTGTCATTCTGCAGATTGCCCCGCAGAAACAGGCTGTGATTGCCATTGGCGGAAATCTTGTAATCGAGACGCGCGATGTAGGTGTTCAGTTTTTCCGGATTCGCGCCGGCAAAAGTGTATCCGCGATAGTTCAGCAGATCGCCAACTGAATCGATGTTGGAGTGTGGATATTGGTTGAACACCTGCATCACCGAAGGATTCGCGCCCGGTCCCTGCGGACAAGTTCCATTGTCCGTACAGTTAGGATCGAGCGCCGCGAAGCCGTGCGTCGTAACTTTCACAAGCATGTCAGGCTGACCCTGCGCGTTCAGTCCTGCGCGGGCATCGCTCACAACCGTGTAGTACGTTTTGTGATTGGTATTGCCGTCGAAGCACTGCGAGTCATTCGGCGTGCTATCTTCCGCTGTTCCCGTATCGCAGACATACTGAATGGTCCCGTCGCGCAACTCGTCGCTGGGCACGGTCTGGGTGACTTGTGTGGTTTCGCGCTTGCGCTGTCCTTCATAGGCCAGAAAGAAGAACAGGCGGTCTTTCTGGATGGGGCCGCCGAACGTCGCGCCGAATGTGTTCCGGATCAAGTGTCCCGGCTTGTTGGGTAGTCCGGAATTAAGTTCCGCAGCCTTGTTGAACCAATCGTTCGCCTCTCCAATGCCAGTGCGGTTGTATTCGTAGACGGTACCGTGGACGTTGTTCTTCCCGCTCTTGGTCACCAGCGACACCTGGCCGCCCGAGGATCGCCCTTCGTCGGCATTGCCGTTGCTGGTGGTAACGCGGAATTCTTCAATGGAGTCGAGCGTCGTGCGCAACGCTCCCTGAAAAGCAAAGCTGTAGAGCTGTTCGTTGTCGTCGAGGCCATCGAGCGTGATGTTGGTTTGATCGCTGCGAGCGCCGCTAACGGAACCGCCCCGGCTGTCGTTGTACTGGTCAATCTGCTTGTCGCTGCCGATAAAGGTGACGCCCGGCTGCAGGCTCAGAATCGACGCCGGATCGCGCCCCTCTGACGGCAGTCGGATCAACTGGCGCTCGGTAAATGCGTTGCCGATGGACGCGTCCTGCGTGTTCACCAGCGGAGCTTCGCTGGTGACCTCAACCTTGATGGTGCTGCCTTGCACCTGCATCGCGAAATTCAGCGTGGCGGGACTGTTCACGAGCAGGGTCACGTTCTCGCGCTTAATACCCGCGAAGCCACTGGCCGTGAGGGTGACCTCATACGTAGCTGGAGGAATCTGGAGAAACTGGTAGACGCCGTCCCCGCCCGAGGTCACGGTACGCGTGAATCCGGTCTGCTGGTCGTAGATTTTCACCGTCGCGCCCAGCAGCACGGCTCCCTTGGCGTCGCTGACGACTCCGTGCAGCGACGTGGTGGATTGCGCCACGAGGACCGAACTGAGCAACGACAAGAGCAACAGAACCGCGATGTGCCGCAAGCTCCGGTGCGGAAGTGCCGCTCGTGATCCTGCGAATACAGCGCTTGAACGGGAAGAGTTGATGGATCCCCACGACATCATGATTCGCTCCGCACTCCGAGAGGGTTGGAGAAAGATGGGCGCTATTGTGTCGCGGCTAGCGGCAGCAATTCAAGGGAATAACTCGTTGGAGGTGACTCGGAGTCAAGCGCAGAGCGCGAAGAGCCTTGTTGATTAGACAATAACGAAGACTGACAGAAGTTGTTGCAAGAAAAAGGGGCGGATCTCCCCGCCCCTAAAATCAGGTCTGAAACGCGCGCCCGCTTAGAAATCAACTCGCAGCGAGAACTGCATCACGCGCGGTTTGGTGAGTGTGTTGCCGTAGGTTCCGAAGTTGCCCCCGGTCAGGTTGAAATTGAATGCCGATCCAGCAGCGTCGAAACGCACTGAATTGGTAACGTTGAACACTTCCCAAGCAAACTTGACAGCTTTCGTTTCGCTGATGTTCCAGGTCTTCCACAAGCCGTCGTCCAACTCAAAGAAGCCAGGTCCGCGCAGATTGTTACGCTGTCCGGACTCTCCAGGATAGGGGAAGCGGAACGAGTTATATGCCTGGCCGGACGTGCTGACGTCCTTCCAGAACGTGGGATCGCCGTTGGCATTGTGATAGACGCCGACTTTGCCGGGATTGGCAGTCTCAACCGCCTGGCCTTCCAGCTGCCAGTTGGTCGACCAGCCCGCCCCGGAACCCATGCTCCAAGGCAATCCGCTGGTCCAGTGGACGATGCCGGAGAGGCCCCACCCACCCAACACTGCATTCGCCATCTTGCCCATGCCACTTCCGAAACGCCGCCCCTTGCCAAGGGGCAGTTCGTAGACCCAATTGGAGTTGATTTGATGTCTGGTGTCGAAGTCCGCGACGGCTCTCAGCTGACCCGGAGCCCAGGAATTGATGACCTGGCTGGCAAATCCGAAGCCCTCAAATTCGTTGATACGTTCGGCATTCGACCCTTGGTCGATCGCTTTGGAAAAAGTGTAATTGACATCGAATTGCAGTCCGCTGCTCATGGTCTTGCGAAGAGAAAGCTGCATGCCGTGGTAGGCGCTGTTACCGGTGCTGCGCCAGGCGTAGAGCGAGGAGAACTGGTCGTCCCAGAAGTTGAACGGCTGCCCTCCTGTGGGCTGTCCGGACAGCTGCGCACACGCCGGCAGGCAGAACAAGTCGGCAACAAACAGCGCGGTTGTCTCGTTGCCTGCGAAGCAGGAGTACATGTCGTACATCGCCTGAGTCGCGGTGTAGTTGGCGTTGTTCGGGTCAGTCCCAGGTGCACAGCCTAAGTTAGACGGGTTGCCGGGCCCGCCGAAGCCCAGTTGCCCTGCGGCCCCGGGGAATAGATGCTCCCAGAACGGTATCGGAGCTACCTGACTGATATCGGTGCCGGCGTTCGCAGCCTTCGTCAGTTTGGTGGCGGCCGAGAAGTAGTCCGTCTTGGAGGCGGGATCAACCAGGTCCAGCGGCATCGCAAGGTCTTCCTCTTGCAGGAGCCGATGGGCAAAACGTCCGATGTAAGAAGCTTCAAAAACGAAGTTCCGACTGAGTTCGCGCGTAATCGAGAAATCAATTACGTGCGAGTAGGGAGTCTTGAGCTTGTCGTCCAACCCCCAGTAAATGGCGAATGATCCGGCATCGAAGCCGCCTGGGGGAGTGACTGTATTCGGGAACGTGGCCGGCGGCGGTCCAACGACTTGCTGGCCGCAATAGGTTTGGTTCGGGTCGGGGAGAGTAGTGAGATCGACAAGACGAGGCGTGCAGCCCACATCCTGCGAACCGGCGGGATTGGTCAGCGCACTGGTCAGGCCAAACGAACCGTTCTTGTCGAAGCTGTTCACGATGCCTTCGCCGAAGTGGTCAAAGTAAAGCCCATAGCCACCGCGGATCGAACTCTTTCCAGCGCTACCGAACAAAGGGTGCAGAATTCCGCCGCTCGCATGCGGAGAGTAGGCGAAGGCCAGTCGTGGGGCAAGGTCCTTGTGGTCCCATCCCCAGTAAGGCTGCTTTCCATTCGCCTGACCGGAAAGATTCATCGACACGGTCGGGCGGTAGGAATTCCCCTGCAACATGTTTTGGCCACGCTTGGAGAACCAGTCATTGAGACTGACGCTAGGCGCCACCTGATTGCCATTCGTTTCATAGGGAGGTTGCAGCAGAGAATATCGCAGCCCGCCAGTGAGCACCAGATTGGGAGTAGCGCGCCAGGTGTCCTGGGCGTAGAACTCGCCCTCGGTGGCTTTGAAGTTGCGTTGAATCAGCTCCCCTGGCCCGAAGAAGTGCCCGGTCTTGTCCTGGTTGTAGACTTTGTTGGTTTCCGTGGAGAGGCCGGCAAGGGCCGCCATGGCGAAGTCATAATTTACGCCGAATGCAGGATCTACTGAAGGATATGACCCGTTGTTGCCACAGACCGAGTTGCCGAGAGCTGCTGGGTCCAGCGCAGTACAAGTATTGGCGATCCCGGCCGGAGCCAACCAGAACACGTTGGTCGATGTGAAAGAGATATTTTGCGCGTTGCCCAGACGGTTGTTCTTGATGATGCGTAAATTGCCGCCGAACTGCAGCGTGTGCTTACCCTTGGTCC
>JADGNQ010000302.1 GCA_017883385.1 Candidatus Sulfotelmatobacter sp. | reverse complement strand
CCACACCCGCGCGCTCGGTGACATCGGTAAACGTGCCGTCGTGGTTGTTGTGAAACAGCCGGTTCCAGTACGCCGGGGATTCTTTCTTCAGCGACGGAATGGCCGCGCCGTTCACGAGATAGATGTCCAGATAGCCGTCACCGTCGTAGTCAAGTAGCGCGACCCCGGCGACCATGGTTTCGATCTGATTCTTGTTCGGGGTTGGGGAGTTCTGGGTGATGAAGTGAAGGCCAGCTTTGGCTGCGGTATCTTCGAACTTTATTGGCGCGGGAACGGACGGACTTGACGTGTCCGCGCAGCAGAAGCTTAAAGCTAATATGAGAATCACTTCACGCATGTTGTGTCTGAAGCCCAGCCTTGACCATCCCCAACTGTGCCTTTTTGTTCTTCATGAATGTCTTCCACACAAAGCCGGTACGCTGGTTCTCCGCCATCAGCATGGTAATTCCAAGGTCGATCCCGAGCCCGTGCTCGGCAGCCATGTTCCTCCTCCTTCGCAAGTATCCCTGAAATGATATACGGTTGCGTGCCCTCCCGTTGCGCCAACTGAGACCGTGTATGTAATCTGAGTAGTGCGTTTAACTGGACTCATTTCTAACCTGCGGCGCTGCAGGCCAGCGGCTCCGTTTTGGTTGCTCGCGATGCTGCTGGCGCTCATCGTCACGGCCAACGCTCAAAACGCCGCCTTTGACCTCATCGGCCCCAAGGTGGAGGTCCGTGTGCAACGCCTGGGCGTGACTCTGCCCATCGCACAAGTGCCTGCTCTGCTCGCCGGCGATCGCCTGTGGGTACATCCCGATCTGCCGGATAGCCAGTCGGTGCGCTATCTAATGGTTGTGGTCTTCCTTCGCGGCGCGACCAACCCTCCACCGGATACCTGGTTCACCCGTGTCGAGACCTGGAGCAAGGCCGTCCGCGACGAAGGTGTCTTCGTGGTTGTGCCGGAGGAGGCTGAGGAAGCCCTGGTGTTTCTTGCTCCGGAAACCGGTGGAGCCTTCAGCACCCTGCGCACTGCAATTCGGGGGAAGCCAGGCGCCTTCGTGCGCGCCGCGCAGGATCTGGTACAAGCCAGCCTCGATCGAGCCCGCCTGGAAAAATATCTTGAAGCTGTCCGTGAGATTTCCACCAGCGACCCCGAACAACTGAAGTCACGCACAATCCTGTTGGCGCGCAGTCTCAACATCCGCGTCGACCAGCAGTGCTTCGACAAGCCCAGCGCCCAGCAGGTGCCTTGTCTCACCCAGAATACGGATCAACTGGTGCTCGACGACGCCCACAGCCAGACCATGGTGGCGACGCTCACGTCCGGTCCATCGACTGACCTGCTGGCGCAAATCAGTTCCACACCCAACGCCCGCAGCGGCTACTACAGTCCTTATATCGGAGCGGTCGTCGATGTCGCCCGCATTCTGAGCACGGCGCACACCGCGCAGTATCAATACATCCCGGCGCTCGCGCTGCCCCGGCAGGAGAACCTCAATCTCCGCCTGAATAACCCTCCTTCGTTTCGCAATCCGAAGTCGGTGCTGGTGATTGCTCTGCCCCCCGTTCGGCCCTCTCCGGTTCCTCCGCTGCGCGCTTTGGATCCGGCTCAACTATTTTGCGCCGGCAAGCCCGCGCTTCTGCTTCCGGCGGAAGGTGCTCCCCTGGTCTTTGGCACGGAGTTGGCGCATGACTTCGTTCTCCACGTAGAAACCAAGTCGGGCCCAGGCATCGACCTGCCCGCCAAGGCTGATCCAATGCGCGGCGGATTCATGGTCGCGACGCAAGCCATGCAGGCCGCCGATCTCGACGGTGAAGTCACCGGCATCCTGCGCGGAGTCTGGGGTTTCCATCCCTTCGATGGACCGCACTATCGTCTGCGAGCCTCGCGACCTTCGCAATGGATCGTCGCCTCCAGAGACGCCAGCGCGTTGATTGTCGGCCGCGAAGACACGTTGCACTTGCAGTCTCCGGACGCCTGCTGCGTGAGCGAAGTAGTCCTCAAGGATGAACAAGGAAGGCCGCTCGATAGCGAGTGGAAGACGGTGAAGCCAGACGAACTCGAAGTGAAGGTTGCGCTGCAGAAGGCCGCCGCTGGATCCGTCACCATGCTAGTCAAGAAGTTCGGACTGCACGACCCTGACGAGGTTCCCCTTCACACCTACGCTGAGGCGGGCCGCCTCGACAGTTTCGGCATCCACGCGGGCGACTCCGACGGCGTCCTCAAAGGCACGCGTCTCGATCAGGTCGACAGCCTGGAGGTGAACGGCCTTCGCTTCAATCCAGACGCGTTATCCCGCGCCAACCAGCAGGACGAACTCAAGCTGGCCGCACGCGACGCAACCGCCAGCACAAAGTTGCATCCCGGGGACGCGATAGTCGTGCGGGTCACGCTCAAGGATAGCCGTGTGCTCGATCTCAAGACCGAGGTCGAGGCCCCTCGGCCAAGAGTCAGCATTCTGACCAAGAGCGTGCAACCGGAAGACGGCGCCTTGGTACGACTCGGCAGTGCAGATGAATTGCCGCAGGAAGGACGGCTGAACTTCTCCATCAAGGCCCAGGTGCCCGAGACCTTTCCGCCCACGGAAAGGATCGAGGTAGCCACCGCCGACGAATCCTTCCGTGTCTTGCTCAGCGTCAAAGACGGCAATCTCACGCTGCAGGACTCGAAGACGGTTTTTGCGGTTCTCGATCCCATGAAACTGTTAGGGCCTTCTGCGTTCGGGCCCCTGAAGTTTCGCCCGGTCACCGCGGACCGCATCGAGGGCGACTGGCAGCCCCTCGTGAATCTCGTGCGCATCCCGAAGCTCACCGGAATCCGTTGCGTATCCGCGCCAGAAAAACAATGTACTCTCACCGGCGAGAAACTTTTCCTGCTCGACTCCCTGAGTACCGATCCCGCTTTCGTCAATTCGGTGACCGTCCCGGAAGGCTTTGTGGACGACGCGTTGACGATTCCCTCGTCGAAAGCAAAGACGCTATACATCAAACTCCGCGACGATCCCACTGTCGTCGATATCGCGACCCCGCCTGGGCTGCCTGCCCAGCAATAACCACCACGCCGCGGTATACTCGGCCTTCGACTCTTCATGGCCAACATCTTGTATGGAGTCAACGGCGAAGGCGCAGGCCATTCCACCCGCGCCCGCGAAGTCCTTTCCCACCTTGTTGCCCGCGGGCACAACGTGCACGTGGCTTCCTTTGACCGCGGCCTGCGCAACCTGAAAGAGCAATTCGACGTCACCGAAATCTACGGCTTCCGTTTTGCCTACGTGAACAACCGGGTGCGCTACAAGCGCACCATCGCCAAGAACCTCATTACCGTGCCTCAAGCCGCCAGAAGCTTGTCCCGTCTGAAGGATCTCGTCGAAGAATGGAAAACCGATCTCGTCATTACCGACTTCGAGCCGCTGACCTGTCACGTCGGACACAAGAAAGATCTCCCGATCATTTCCATCGACAACCAGCACTGCCTGACTAACGCGGTGGTGTCCTATCCCAAGCAGTACCGGCGTGACGCCGCGGCGGCAAAGCTGGTGACGCGCCTCATGACCCCGCGCGCCAGTGCCTACCTCGTGATTTCTTTCTTCACCGCACCCATCAAAAAGCGCAACACGTTCCTGTTCCCTCCGTTGCTGCGCCAGGAAATCCTCGACGCCGTTCCCACCCAGGGCGATCACGTTCTGGTCTATGTCACCTCGCCTGCCCCCGCGCTGGCGAAACTGTTGAGTTCTCTCCGCTGCCGCTTCATCGCCTACGGTTTCGACCGCGAGGGCAAGAATGAAGCAGGGAACATCCTTTTTAAGAAGCCTTCTCTCGACGGCTTCTTTGCTGACTTGATCAGTGCTCGCGCCGTCGTGGCCAACTCCGGATTCTCTCTCGTTACCGAGGCTCTGCATCTGGGCAAGCCCTATCTGGCCGTGCCCGTGAGTCACCAGTTCGAGCAAGTCTTCAATGCCTACTGGCTGCAGAAAGCCGCTTACGGAGCTTACTGGGAGGAATTGAATAAGGAGCGTGTGGAGTCTTTCCTCTACAACTTGCCTCACTATCAGGAGGCTTTAGCGCAATATCCGCGCCAGGGCAACGGTGCGCTGCTCGCCAAGCTGGATGCCCTGATTGCAGGCTACACTGGCGCTTAGGACGACCCGGTGCGCACCTGTACTAAGGTAACCTCCGATCACTCGGCTTCGGACGATACCATTCTCCAAGCACGCCGTTCCTCCCTCGACGGATTGCTAGGGGAGGCCATTCCGGTGCCAAGAATTCGCAGGTTTCCAGCGTTGCTTGCAGCCGGTGCTTTCCTGTGTGCGGTCATGGCTCACGGTCAGGACTCGTCATCTCTCGGAGACGCTGCCCGCCAGGCCCGTCTGCAGAAGCAGCAGAAAGACGCTGAAGCCAACAGAGACGCAACCGCAAATCCGCCGAGTAAAGACGCAGAGGACAAAGACACGCCGGCGAAAGATCTTCACCTGAAGGTTGCTCAGTCAAAAGACGCTCAGCCGCCCAAGGCGAAGAAAGTCGTCACCAACGACGAAATTCCGGAGCACATTGGTCCGACCCGCACGTTACCCACTTCCCAGACTCCGGCCCCGACCTACGGCGACGG